>NZ_LFHY01000016.1:0-93757 GCF_001660175.1 Escherichia sp. B1147 | reverse complement strand
GGATAGAGTACTCGGCTACGAACCGAGCGGTCGGAGGTTCGAATCCTCCCGGATGCACCATCTCTTACTTGATACGGCTTTAGTAGCGGTATCAAAAAATCTGCAGTAAAGTAAGTTTCCCGATGCATCCGTAGCTCAGCTGGATAGAGTACTCGGCTACGAACCGAGCGGTCGGAGGTTCGAATCCTCCCGGATGCACCATATTCTCCGTAATCTTCAGCGATGAAGGTGTCGAAGAGGTGGCGGTACTAACCGCAAGCACCAGGGAGGATAACGTTGCTTTAGCAACGGCCCGAAGGGCGAGCCGCAAGGCGAGTCATCCTCCCGGATGCACCATCTCTTACTTGATATGGCTTTCGTAGCGGTATCAATATCAGCAGTAAAATAAATTTCCCGATGCATCCGTAGCTCAGCTGGATAGAGTACTCGGCTACGAACCGAGCGGTCGGAGGTTCGAATCCTCCCGGATGCACCATATTCTCCGTATTATCCGCGATTGATAATCTTCATGGTCTGCAAAATTGACGCAAGCACCAGGGAGGATAACGTTGCTTTAGCAACGGCCCGAAGGGCGAACGTCAGTGAGTCATCCTCCCGGATGCACCATATTCTCCAAAAAATTTCCCGCAAAAAACATCTCATTTCTAAATAACTATTTTATCCATATCCTGAATAATCTTCCCCTTCGCCATCAGCGACAAAATCAAGCAATTACGCTAAAGTAGCGTCATATTTTTCGACTTGCGAGAAGACCATGTACGAGCGTTATGCAGGTTTAATTTTTGATATGGATGGCACGATCCTGGATACCGAACCTACGCACCGTAAAGCGTGGCGTGAAGTATTAGGACGCTACGGTCTTCAGTACGATGTTCAGGCGATGATTGCGCTTAATGGCTCGCCCACGTGGCGTATAGCCCAGGCGATTATTGAGCTGAATCAGGCCGATCTCGACCCGCATGCGTTGGCGCGTGAAAAAACAGAAGCAGTAAGAAGCATGCTGCTGGATAGCGTCGAGCCGCTTCCTCTTGTCGAGGTGGTGAAAAGCTGGCATGGACGTCGACCAATGGCTGTCGGTACGGGGAGTGAAAGTGCCATCGCTGAAGCATTGCTGGCGCACCTGGGCTTACGCCGTTATTTTGATGCGGTCGTTGCCGCCGATCACGTCAAACATCATAAACCTGCGCCAGACACATTTTTGTTGTGTGCGCAGCGTATGGGCGTGCAACCAACACAGTGTGTGGTCTTTGAAGATGCTGATTTCGGTATTCAGGCTGCTCGCGCTGCAGGTATGGACGCTGTGGATGTTCGCTTGCTGTGAGTGAAGCTTTATCGCTTTTCTCGTTGTTTGCCAGTAGTTTCCTCAGCGCTACACTATTACCCGGTAATTCCGAAGTCGTCCTGGTTGCAATGTTGCTTTCCGGGGTAAGTCATCCCTGGGTTTTAGTGTTAACAGCAACAATGGGTAATAGCCTTGGAGGGCTAACTAACGTTATCCTTGGGCGTTTCTTTCCACTGCGCAAAACATCGCGCTGGCAAGAGAAAGCCATCGGCTGGCTGAAACGATATGGTGCAATCACACTATTATTAAGCTGGATGCCCGTGGTTGGCGATTTACTGTGTCTGTTAGCGGGATGGATGCGCATCTCGTGGGGACCGGTAATCTTTTTTTTGTGCCTTGGTAAAGCGTTACGCTATGTTGCGATTGCAGTAGCTACCGTTCAGGGCATGATGTGGTGGCACTAATTGTAGGCCTGCACACATGGCCACCATTACAGTTATGCTAAATAAAACGATTTTGACAGGCGGGAGGTCAATTTGATCCCGGACGTATCACAGGCGCTGGCCTGGCTGGAAAAACATCCTCAGGCGTTAAAGGGGATACAGCGTGGGCTGGAGCGCGAAACTTTGCGTGTTAATGCTGATGGCACACTGGCAACAACAGGTCATCCTGAAGCATTAGGTTCCGCACTGACGCATAAATGGATAACCACCGATTTTGCGGAAGCATTGCTGGAGTTTATTACACCAGTGGATGGTGATATTGAACATATGCTGACTTTTATGCGCGACCTGCATCGCTATACGGCGCGCAATATGGGCGATGAGCGGATGTGGCCTTTAAGTATGCCATGTTACATCGCGGAAGGTCAGGACATCGAACTGGCGCAGTATGGCACTTCCAATACCGGGCGCTTTAAAACGCTGTACCGTGAAGGGCTGAAAAATCGCTACGGTGCGCTGATGCAAACCATCTCCGGCGTGCATTACAACTTCTCTTTGCCTATGGCATTCTGGCAAGCGAAGTGTGGTGATATTTCGGGCTCTGATGCTAAAGAGAAAATCTCTGCGGGTTATTTCCGCGTTATTCGCAACTACTATCGCTTCGGTTGGGTCATTCCTTATCTGTTTGGCGCGTCTCCGGCAATATGCTCTTCATTCCTGCAAGGTAAACCAACTTCGCTGCCGTTTGAGAAAACCGAGTGCGGTATGTATTACCTGCCGTATGCGACCTCTCTTCGTTTGAGTGATCTAGGCTATACCAATAAATCGCAAAGCAATCTCGGTATCACCTTCAACGATCTCTACGAGTACGTCGCGGGGCTCAAGCAGGCTATCAAAACGCCGTCGGAAGAGTACGCGAAGATTGGCATTGAGAAAGATGGCAAGCGGCTGCAAATCAACAGCAATGTGCTGCAGATTGAAAACGAACTGTATGCGCCGATTCGTCCGAAACGCGTAACTCGCAGCGGAGAGTCGCCTTCTGATGCGCTGTTACGTGGCGGCATTGAATATATTGAAGTGCGTTCGCTGGACATCAACCCGTTCTCGCCGATTGGTGTAGATGAACAGCAGGTGCGTTTCCTCGACCTGTTTATGGTCTGGTGTGCGTTAGCTGACGCGCCAGAAATGAGCAGTAGCGAGCTTGCCTGTACACGCGTTAACTGGAACCGTGTGATTCTCGAAGGTCGCAAACCGGGCCTGACGCTGGGTATCGGCTGCGAAACCGCGCAGTTCCCGTTACCACAGGTGGGGAAAGATCTGTTCCACGATCTAAAACGCGTCGCGCAAACGCTGGATAGCATTAACGGCGGCGAAGCGTACCAGAAAGTGTGTGATGAACTGGTAGCCTGCTTTGATAATCCCGATCTGACTTTCTCCGCCCGTATCTTACGGTCTATGATTGATACTGGTATTGGCGGAACTGGCAAAGCGTTTGGTGAGGCTTATCGCAATTTGTTGCGTGAAGAGCCGCTGGAAATTCTGCGTGAAGACGATTTTATTGCCGAGCGCGAAGCGTCTAAACGCCGCCAGCAGGAAATGGAAGCCGCAGATACCGAGCCGTTTACGGTGTGGCTGGAAAAGCACAGCTGACAGAAAAGAAAAAGGCCACTCGTGAGTGGCCAAAATTTCATCTCTGAATTCAGGGATGATGATAACAAATGCGCGTCTTTCATATACTCAGACTCGCCTGGGAACAAAGAGTTCAGAATATTTTAAAAAAATTTACCGGAGGTGGCTAAATGCCGTTGTTAGATAGCTTCACAGTCGATCATACCCGGATGGAAGCGCCTGCAGTTCGGGTGGCGAAAACAATGAACACCCCGCATGGCGACGCAATTACCGTGTTCGATCTTCGCTTCTGCGTGCCGAACAAAGAAGTTATGCCAGAAAGAGGGATCCATACTCTGGAGCACCTGTTTGCTGGTTTTATGCGTAACCATCTTAACGGTAATGGCGTAGAGATTATCGATATCTCACCAATGGGCTGCCGCACTGGTTTTTATATGAGTCTGATTGGTACGCCTGATGAGCAGCGTGTCGCTGATGCCTGGAAAGCGGCAATGGAAGATGTGCTGAAAGTGCAGGATCAGAATCAGATCCCGGAACTGAACGTCTATCAGTGCGGTACTTACCAGATGCACTCTTTGCAGGAAGCACAGGATATTGCGCGTAGCATTCTGGAACGCGACGTGCGCATCAACAGCAATGAAGAACTGGCGCTGCCGAAAGAGAAATTGCAGGAGCTGCACATCTAGGAGCAGGATCACAACGATTGTGCATCCGGAGAATGCCACCTGTGCAACGACAGGTGGCAAATTTACATTAGAAGAGATATTTCATGCCCAGCATTCCCTGGGTATCGCTGTAACCGTTGTCACCCAGCTGCTGGGCGACGTTGCCCCACAGTTGCAGACGCGGGGTAAGCTGACCTTCCACCCCGACTTTTAACTCGCCAATATTGCGCGTGCCGATGATCTCATCGCTGATGCTATCCATCTTCACGCTGTAATTGCGGGAGTTATAAATCCAGTTGGCTTCCACGAATGGCTGGAAGGAGCGGTCTTTCTTATCATCAATAGCATTATGACCCTGCAGATACGCTTTCACCCCCAGACGCGTTTACAGGTTGCCTTCGGTGCTGTCCTCAACCAGAGTGCCATTGTCTTCAGTATGATTGTCTGCTTTCACATCCATCCACGTCAGTTGCATTTTGGGCTGCAACCAGTAGCTGGTGCGGGCATCTGCGCTTTCACCAAGACGGAAGGTATAACCCGCTTCAATGGCGGCGGTGATACCGTCAGAGTGATATTTTTCACTGGGAAGATACTCGCCGGAGACAGTGTTATCAAACCAGTTATAGAGCAACCAGCTATCAACATAAGTCCCTGTTTTATCTGCTTCGTTAGCGTACCAGGTGCCGTACACACCCACACTGTAGCCGTCGATTTGCCCACGTGAGTTGTACCCGGTCAGGTTGGAATGTGTGTGGCTCTTGCTGTTGGCATAGCCTGCCATCAGGCCAAGATGCCAGCGATCGAGTGCGTTACTGCTCCATTGCGCCAGATCGCCGCCAAGTTGCAGAACATAACGGTTGCTCTGGGTGTTCAGTTCATCCGAGCGATCCTTAAAGCGATTATGCCCGCCAATGTTACGCATCCACAGGCTGGTCACTTTCTGCTCGCCGGTCAGCAGGTCGGTGTACTGTGTTTCTCCCAGACGGTCATGCAGTCGGGTATTAAACAGCGTATTTGCTGCCTGAATATTCGCTACATAGCTGCCAATCTCCGGGCGATACAGATGTTTTCGTTCTGGTTGTGGAACAGATGGCGTAACAGGCGGCTCCGGTGTTACAGGCGGTTCTGGCGTTACAGGGGGTTCTGGTGTTACAGGTGGCTCAGGATCTGGTTCCGGGATTACAGGCAGTTCCGGTGGGGTATACGGTCCTGCGGGAATTTCACTGGTTAAAAACCAGTTCTGGTTGTCGCTTTTTACCACGTTGTAGTCATAGGGACCGGCAACAATACGACCTTCTTTACTAAACGTCCCCTCTGATGCGCCAGTTATTTCAATAATGCGGATACCTTCGAGTGTACTGGCCCCTTGACCACCGGCATTGTGAACACTCACACGGGTATGACCAGACGTGTTGCCTTTTACAATTAATTTATCGGTCGCGGAATTATCATCGCCGAGTTCGGTACGCATAACTAACAAACCGTTATTGGCAGTGTAATCACCATTAATGGTGAGTGTAGCTGGCGTCAAACTGTTGCCATTTTTTGAGGAGGACAGCATCGCCGTACCTGCCAAATCCAGCGCATTTAAGGTTTGTGAAAAACCATCTAAATCGATGTTTCCGCCACTGTCGACAACATAATCGGAGTTTGGGCTGAAGGTATCGTTGATACCGGCGCGTAGGGTGCCTTTACTAATATTCGTTTGGCCAGAGTAGGTATTTGCGCCAGTCAATGTAGTGACCCCTGAACCTACCTGGTTAACCTCGCCTTTGCCAACGATATCTGCAGCCAGGATAAAATCTTCGCTGGAATGGTTGAAATTAATTTGGGCAGTACTATCCCCGACATCGCTTCCCATATGGATAGCTGGTGTCTTGATGATTCCCGCTTTCTGCTCGGCTTCCCCCACAGCCCCACCTATGTTTAGAATACCGCTACTGGTGTCTGTCATCCCAAGCCAGATATATTGATTAGTGCTGACCGTGGCATTATTACTCACGGTAAGAATACCTTTTGCCTCGTTCTGCGATGGATCCAATCCCCCAAGGCTAATAAATTCATTCACTGTTAATGAAGAATTGTCGCCATCAACCAGCGTTTCACCGTATCCCGTTCCGCGAAAATCACCTGAGCTTCCAGTGAAGCCAATGAGCACATCTTTTGATGCTGTAAGACGACCGCCATGAGTTATTTCGAGTTTACCCGTCCCCTGATCGCCGACCATCACATATCTTGCGGCAACGGAAGAACCCGCACCGTCAATAATGACTTGCCCTTGAGCCTGGTAATTAAATTCACCGATTCTGAATTCATTTAAATCGGTAATAGTACTGCCACTAAGCACCATTAAGGTTCCTGAACCACCGTTAGTGCCTAAATAAACATCGCGTTCATTAGGCGATGCATGACTAAGCGTCAGATGAGTGTTATTTTCTAGTTTTATTGTCCCTGATGTCGCATTACCGATTACGATTTTAGCCGTAGACAGATCCCGCCCGTCTATATTCAATGTTCCTTCGCTTTTTGAACCAACATTAAGATAATGAAATTGATCCCAGGCTGATGAATTATTTTCGGATGAGGATAGCGTTACAACATCATTATTGTTGATGGTAACATCACTGTTGATGGTTGTGGGTGGTGTCCATGCCAGAGAAACTGGCATTGATAACACAGTCTGAATAGCTATTGCCAGTGCTGTTAAGGGATGCTTCCTGATATTCATAAAGTTCCTCTTCATCCTTATGATTTATTTTTAGATAAATAACGAATTCACAGTAAAAACTTAAATTCTTAGGACTGCTGAATCAGGTTACTGTTCTGTCAAATGAAGAGTAGTGTGTGAGGCCAATAATTATAAACCAGTTTAATTTATGGTTAATTTAATATTGATTAGTTTTGATGGTTTAGGCGTTAGGGTGAAAATAAGGTGCATAATTTTCCTTAGTGGAAATCTTTAATTGTCTTAAGGTATAAAAAATAAGCAAAGGAAAAACAAGGAAAATCAGCAAGATATTCTTTCGGAATTTTGTTGGATTAATAACAGTAATTAATTGCATGTTTATTGTTTACACATCTTCTTAGGCATAATAAACACCAGGATTATTATCAAAAAAACAATACGAATATGATTGCCAGACATGGATTACATGGACGCAAATAATAAGATTAAACATTTTCTCATTAAGAAAAATGCAAAAGTATTATTCTCTCAGGCAATGTAAACCTGCCTAATAAGATAAACTTATCGGGCAGGTGAACTTATACCTGGTTTTTTTACCTGTCAGTCACTCGATACTCCACACTATGCGCTTCATCAGGTTGAGGAATTTCCAGTCTTGAGGCCATCCGCATACCACCGCTTCTGGAACGGCATACTCGCGTCTGGCATTTTGCTGCTTCCATTGTGACCACGGCACTTTCAGATAGAGAATCCTGACTCTCGCACCGTAATCCGTAAACACACCGATAAGCTGGCTACGCAACTGGCGGGTAATGTTCGGCCTCCCAGGGAACAAAATCAGGAGAACTTTGTTCATTGGGGGTTAAAAGAAAAGTGCGAGTATCCCCCGCGAAAGCGAGGGCGAAAGAAAAGAGGATTAACAACCTGAACGAATGCTCAGAACCGGTTAATGGTGAATGGAAGAGCTTGGGGCGGCGAAAAGATACACCGATTGAGTGGATAAAAAAATGTTTACAGAATGAGCAAACCAAAAGGGAGCCGCAGCTCCCTTGAACAACATCAGTGCGCGCCGCCTCCGCCGCCACCTGCGCCAAATGGCGGTTTCGCAAACCACACCAGCCCCAGCAAGACGAGGAATATCCCGGCTGACATCCAGAAGATCTCATTGGCGGAAATAATCAGCCCCTGATTGGTGATCTGCTGGGCAATCCAGCCAGATGCCTGCTGTTGCGTCATCCCCAGCCCTTCCAGTTGACTGTACATCGCCTGGGCGTTCGGGTTATACGGGTTCACTGATTCGGTCAACTGCGCATGGTGCAGCGACTCCCGGTTGGTCCACATAGTCGTCGTTATGGACGTACCGATAGACCCCGCCAACGTTCGCGTAAAGTTAGAGAGACTCGACGCCGCCGCCAGTCGTTCCGGTGGCAAACCAGACAGCGTAATGGTGGTCAGCGGCATAAAGAAGCAGGCCACTGCGAAGCCCTGGATAAACTGCGGCCAGGCCGACGCGCCAAAATCCATACCTGGTTCAAAGGTATAAGCACGCCAGTAGAAGCAAACGGCATACATAATAAAACTGAAGGTTACCAGCCGCCGCATATCCAGTTTATGCGCAAAGCGACCGATAATCGGCGACAGGATCACCGGAATAATCCCTACCGGCGCAGACGCGAGCCCTGCCCAGGTTGCCGTGTAGCCGTAGACTTCCTGCAACAACTGCGGCAGCAGAACAATAGCACCGAAGTAGAGCATATAGGCGAGGCTGATACATAAGCAGCCAATAGTGAAGTTGCGCGACTTAAACAGTGAGAGATCGACTATCGGGTTATCGTCGGTCAGCTCCCAGACAATCAGGAAGCTGATAGCCACCACCGCTACCACGGTGAGGATGATAATTTCCTGTGATGAGAACCAGTCCAGCTCTTTACCCCGGTCGAGCATAATCTGCAGGCTGCCGATACCAATCACCAGCAGCGCCAGCCCCACGGCATCAATCCGCCGCCGCTCGGTACGGGTTTCGCGCCCGCGTAGGGTTTGCAGTGTCATCAATACCACCGCTACGCCAATCGGTACGTTGATGAAGAATATCCAGCCCCAGTGATAATTATCGCTGATATAACCGCCGAGGATTGGCCCGCAGATAGGCGCGACAATCACCGTCATCGACCACAAGGCCAGCGCGATAGAACGTTTGGCGGGTGGATAGTTATTCAGTAACAGACTTTGTGAAAGGGGGATCAATGGCCCGGCGACAATCCCCTGAATCACGCGGAAGAAGATCAGCATATTCAGACTGCTGGAAACACCACACGCCCACGAAGCAATGGCGAAGGCGATGGTCGACCAGAGGAACAGTTTCACTTCCCCGAAGCGCTTTGCCAGCCAGCCGGTAAGAGGGATCGAGATGGCATTTGCCACCCCGAAAGAAGTGATCACCCACGTTCCCTGACTGAGTGATGAGCCCAGGTTCCCGGCGATAGTGGGGATCGCCACGTTAGCAATGGTGGAGTCCAGCACCTGCATGAATGTCGCCAGTGACAGCGCAATCGTCATAATGACCAGTTGCGCGCCTTCCAGCGGTTTTTGCTGTTGCATCACACGCACCTCTGGATTAGCCAGCGTTAGCTTTTACGATGTCGTCGATCAGTTTATTGACAGGTGCCAGGCTGATTTCACGCGCGGTGCTTACCGCAACCGGCGTAGAACGTACTTTGTTTGCCAGTACCTGACCGTCACGGTTAGTGGTATTGACGCTCACCAGCGTGGATAAACCGATGCGTAGCGGATATTGCTCCAGCTGTTTTTGGTCCAGTTCAATACGAACGGGCAGACGCTGAACGACTTTGATCCAGTTACCGGTAGCATTTTGCGCCGGAAGCAGTGAGAACGCGCTACCCGTACCCATATCCAGACCAAGCACTTTACCGGTGTATTTCACGTCATCGCCGTAAATATCCGTGGTGATAGTGACCGGCTGACCGATACGCATATTGGCAATCTGTGTTTCTTTAAAGTTGGCATCTACCCACATATTAGTGGCCGGAACGACCGCCATCAGCGGCGTCGTTGGGCTAATTTGCGCACCCGGTTGCACGGCACGGCGGGAGACATAACCAGTCATCGGGCTGACAATACGGGTACGTTCCAGCGCCAGCCAGGCGTTACGCACTTCAGTAGCGGCCTGTTGCACGGCAGGCTGATCTTCCAGTTTAGTTCCCAGAATCATCGCCTGATTAGCATTGTATTGTTGAATAGCGACATCCAGTTGCGCTTGGGCGCTGGTGACGGCGTCGCGGGCGTGTTGCAGCTCTTCGCGGCCAATCAGGTTGGCATTGCCCAGCGGCACGCGGCGGTTGTAGTCACTCTGAGCTTTGGCGAGGGCGATTTTCTGCACCTCAATATTTGCCTGCAACTGTTTGCTGTTAATCATCAGTTGGTGGGTTTGACGAACGCTGGAAGCCAGCGCAGTTTTAGCTTTTTCAAACGCCTGGCGAGCATCCGTCGGGTCGAGAGTGACCAGCACATCGCCTTCTTTTACAAAATCGGTGTTATCGGCCCAGACTTTCGTCACACTGCCTGACACCTGAGACATAATTTGAATCTGATTTCCTGCCACGTATGCGTCATCAGTTTCTTCGAAATGACGCAGTACCAAAAACCAATAAATCCCTATCGCTACGGCAATAATAATAAAGAGCAAGGTAAGAAGGAGGAGCAGACGCTTACGTTTGCCACTCTTCTTTACCGGTTGCTGCGGGCTTTGTGTCTCCGCATTTGCGCTCATAGTATTCTCCACGATCTTCTTAACTCATCGGCTGAGCCGACCTGCTTGCCAAAAAGGCCAGCACGTTACGATGCTGGCCGGTCAGTTTTTCTTTTATAAGTCTGGATTTTTGAGCGAGATGACGCGTTAGCTCATCGCTTCGAGAACAGCACCGTCTTGTTCCATCTGATCGAGACGGGAGAGCAATTTGCGGGTGATTTGCTCTAGCTGATCTTTTTCGCTAGTGCTGAGTGCGGACCAGAGTTGATGCAGGCAGTTATGCTGCGGCGGTAAAACCTCGCGCAAAAACTCGTGACCTTTTTCCGTTAATTGCAGATGCAGGCAGCGGCGATCGTTATCGCTTTCACGACGTTCGATCCAGCCACGTTTTTCCAGTTCATCGGCAATACGCGTCGCATTGGTACGGGATGATCCAAGAGCACAACTTAATTCAGAAGGCTGAATGCTGTGGTTTTCCTGAGACTCCAGCGTAATCAACGCCATAAACAACGTCTCGTTAATCCCCTGAGCCTTCAGCATTTTATTGCGGTTCTCCAGCAGCTTGCTTTGCATATGCATACAAAGACGGGTCAGAAGGATCTCCTGATAAGGAAAATCTTCGTGGCGGCTGGCGCGAAATTTTAGCATTTGTTCAATGGGCGTAAACGAACTATCCATTTGGGTATGACCTCATTAATTTCAGCCGATATAGTAACGACAGTGACAAATAAAGTAAATGTATTGTTTTAGAAAAATGATTCTTGTGGGCTATATAATCGCCATCACTTTCCACGTCAGCCCGTAGACCAGCGCACTCAAAAGAGTGGGAATAATGATGCTGCGTGTTTTATAGAAACTGGCTCCCAGTACCGCAAAACCGACCAGTGTGGGTACGAAACGGCGTGAATCGTGCATCACTTCTGGTGCGGTAGAGACAACCAGCAGAGCGCAAATCGAGGCGATGCCAATGGTGTCGAGCAAAATACCCACTGCGCCACGCTTGGTTGGGCGGGCATTACCCACCCGCAGGCGTAGGGGTAAATAGCGGAAGCAGTAATTCGCCGCGCCAACCAGTAATCCAAGCAGCAGAACCTCATAGCTCATCAGGTGCTCCTTGCCAGAATGACTGAATTAACGCAGTGAGGCAGCCAAAGACAATGCCTGCCAGAATGGCGACGGGAATGGAAAATAGCGTTACGCCTGCAAGGGCACCAACTAACGCTGCGGTAACGCAAAGAGATTGTTTGCGCTGGAAAGAGGCGAGCAGAAAACTCATAAAGAGTGCCGGCAGCATAAAGCCTAACGCTGCTTCAACGGCTGGATAACCTTGCAGCAAACCGCTGCCCGAAAATGCCCCTATTACCGTACCAAATACCCACGATGACCATGAACTGAAGGCAATGCCGATCATCCAGTTCTCGCTCCAGCGGCGATTATTACGTACCAGTTTTGCCGTTGCTGCGGCAAAAACTTCGTCCGTCAGGCCAAACGCCCACAGTGCGGTTTTCGATTTTTGCAGGCGTTGAACAATGCGGCTACGCAACGATGGACCATACAGTACATGGCGAACATCCATTGCCATAACGGTCAATGCTGCTACCCACAAGCTACTGCCAGCTGCCAGCATTGCGGTGATGACAAACTGGCTCGCTCCTGCATAAATAATGCAGGAGAAAAAAACGCTTTCCAGGGGAGTGAATCCCAGACGGGTCGCATTCAGACCAAATGCAAAGGCCACCGGAATATAACTAATAACAATCGGTAAACTGTCTTTGCAGCCTTCCATGAAGGTCGCCGAATAAGAAGCAGGCAGTGGAGTAGGGCTTACCATAGAGTGTACGCTTAACGATTGCTAAGATTATTAATAGACAGAATGAATATCTTAACCTTATCAGACTGATGGGATTCTTAACACCCTTATAAGTGTAAAGCCACGAAAACGGTTGCTGATTGCTTAATTTGCGGCTTCCTGACGATGAAAACCTCGCCACCAGACCAGTAAATTCAACAGGGCAAGTGACGCACCTGCCAGGCAAACGCCAGTCCAACCGGCATGTTGCCAGGCGGATGCTGAGATCAGCGAACCAGCAGCACCGCCAATAAAGTAGCTGGTCATGTAACCTGCGGTCAGGCGATTACGCGCATCAGGATGAATACGATAAATCACGGTTTGATTGGTGATATGCACGCCCTGCACGGTGAGATCCAGTACCAGAATGCCGATAATTAGCGCCAGTACGGAAGCGTGGCCAAACCAGATAGCCAGCCATGAAAGTAACAACAGCAGCAGACCAAACGTTGTTGTGAGATGTGATTTGCCCTTATCGGCAAAACCGCCCGCCGGACGAGCGCCCAACGCCCCGGCAGCTCCTGCAAGTCCAAACAGACCAATTACGCCATCGCTGTAGTTAAAAGGTGGTGCAGCGAGCAAAAAGGCCATTGATGTCCAGAGAATGCTGAAGTTGGCAAAGGTCAGGCAGCCCAGTACGGCGCGGGTACGCAGAATTTTATCACTGATAAACATGCTGAAAACGGAACCTAACAACTGTGGGTAGTTGAGGTGGGTATCTGATTTCATCTGCGGCAGGCCGCGCCATAACGCCAGCGCCATCAGTGCCATTAACACCGAAGCGACCCAAAAGACGGTGCGCCAGCCGCCGAGATTCGCCAGCAGTCCGGCAACGGTCCGTGCGAGTAATATCCCCAGCAGCAGGCCGCTCATAATAGTGCCAACCACTTTGCCGCGTTTGTCCGGTGAAGCCAGCGTCGCCGCCAGCGGAACCAGAATTTGCGCTACGACCGAGAATAAACCGGTTAATGCTGTACCGAGGATCATCATCGCCAGCGACTGACTGCTGGCAGTGATTAACATGCCACCGGCTGCCAGTAAGGTCATAGTGACAATCAGGCTGCGGCGTTCAAACATGTCACCCAGAGGAACAAGAAACAGCAGACCAGCGGCATAGCCCAACTGAGCGGCGGTGACAATAAAGCCCGCCGAACTGGCGGAAAGGGAAAAGTTACGCGCGATGGTGTCGAGCAATGGCTGTGCGTAATAGTTGCTGGCGACCGCCAGACCGGTGGCGATCGACATTAGCACGATCAGCGCCGGACTAAGCTCATGATTGGGTTTAGTCATTATTTTGTTTGTCAGGTGATGATTAAGCTGGAAATCAATAATAGCGGATGTTTATGAATAGCGGGGAAAAGATGGATTGTTGAAATGTGCGGTGTGGTTTGTAGGCATGATAAGACGCGCCAGCGTCGCATCAGGCATTGTGCACAGAATGGCGGATGCGGCGAAAACGCCTTATCCGCCCTACGGAATGAGTGTGGTTTGTAGGCATGATAAGACGCGTCAGCGTCACATCAGGCTTTGTGAACAGAATGACGGATACGGCGAAAACGCCTTATCCGCCCGAATAAAAATTACTTCTGCGCTGCCAGCGCCTCATTCACCCAGCCATCGAACTGCTGCTGGTGGGCTTTGATCCAGCCATCAACGTGGCCCTGAATATCGCCTTCTGAGGCTTTGCCGTCATGCATAATGGCGTTCTGGGCGTTAATGTCTGCCACCGGTAACTGCATAATGGCAAACAGTTTGGCTGCCGCCGGGTTTTTCTCAGCCCAGGCTTTGTTGGCAACGATATGCATGGTGCTGACCGGGAAGCCGTAATTCGCGCCATTCGGCAGTTTGGTATCGGCGTTTTTATCGCCCGGCAGTGCGGAGAACGGCACCTGCAACCAGACGACATCTTTACCTGGCTTCAGTTCGTTACTCACCCAGTACGGCGTCCAGGTGTAGTAAAACACCGGCTTACCCTCTTTGAAACGACTGATGGTATCAGCCATCATCGCCGCGTAGTTCCCCTGATTATGCGTCACGGTACTGGTCAGTCCATACGCAGCAAGCTGGTGATTAATGGCACCTTCGCAGCCCCAGCCAGGATTACAGCCGGTTAAATCCGCTTTGCCATCGCCGTTGGTATCGAACAGTTTGGCGATCTTCGGATCTTTCAGTTGCGCGATGTTGGTGATTTTGTACTGGTCGGCAGTTTTCTTATCGATCAGGTAACCTTGTGCCGCGCCGTTAACAAATACCCCTTCGCGATAAAATTTCTTATCGCCACCGGCAGCTTCATACATGTTGTCATGCAGCGGCGTCCAGTTCACGGCGGTAAAGGTCGCATCGCCAGATGCAAGCGAGGTATAGCCAACGTTGTAATCCACTTCGCTAGGTGTGTTGACGGTATAACCTAATTTCTCCAGCGCACGGCTGACCAGCAGCGTCTGGAAGGTTTCTTCAGTGATGGTGCTCTGAACCGGATTAACGGTGATGCCTTTGCCCGGCAGGTCGGCAGCAAAAGTTTGTGTAGAGATAAGCGTGGCAAACGCTGTCGCAAAAAGTACGCTATGTCGCATTGTTATTCCTTTTTTTGGCAGGGTGGTAATGCCCGGCGTCACCGGGCAAGTGCAGAGTTACTTAATGAATGGGCGGGTCAGCAGACCGACAGGGCCAGTGGTGTACCAGCGACGGTTGCCGCGACTGCGTGAGTCGCGCCCAACGGCCTGAGTCAGGCGATCGAGGATAATGGCGAGGATCACAATCCCGACGCCGCCGACGGTGGCAAGCCCCATGTCCAGACGACCGATACCGCGCAGTACCATCTGACCCAGCCCACCGACGGCAATCATCGAGGCGATGACCACCATAGAAAGAGCCAGCATCAGCGTCTGGTTGACGCCCGCCATAATGGTCGGCATCGCCAGCGGTAACTGAACTTTGAACAGCATCTGGCGCGGGCTGGCACCGAATGAACGCGAGGCTTCAATCAGATCTGCCGGAACCTGGTTAATTCCCAGAATAGTCAGGCGGATAATCGGCGGCAGAGCAAAGATGATAGTCACCACTACGCCCGGCACGTTGCCGATACCAAACAGCATGACGATGGGCACCAGATAGACAAACGCAGGCGTGGTCTGCATGGCATCAAGCAGCGGACGAATAATTTTCGCTGCTCGCGGGCTTCTTGCCAGCCAGATCCCCAGCGGCAGGCCGATGACGATACAGAACAGCAGGGCGGTTAACACCAGTGCCAGAGTAACCATTGCCTGCGACCATGCGCCAATCGCGCCGATGGCAATCAGCGAAACCAGCGTCGCAACGCCCATTCCTACCCCAGAAATCTGCCAGGCTATCAGGGCAAAAATGATAATCGCCACAGGCGCGGGCATACCCAGCAGCAGTTGCTGGAAACCGTTGAGGATGTAATCCACCGGAACGCGCACGCCCTGGAAGACAGGGCGGAAATGGGTAACGACCCAGTCGATCCCTTCGGTCACCCAACTGTCGAGCGGGATCAGCGTCTTATGGAACGGATCGAGAATATTAAAATGTTCGACATTTGGCGCAGGCGCACTGGTCAGCCAGTCAGCGCCGCCACCGTCAGTCGGTGCAGTTGCTGGTGTACCCCAGGCGTCTGCGGATTGTGCGGCGCTGTCCGCCGCTGGCGTGGTATCCCACGGATTATTTTGATCAGCCATTGTTTACCCCCTCGCGATCTAAAGCTCGCAGCAGCATTCCTTTCGAAATGATGCCGACATACTGTTGGTCCTCATCGACGACTGGCACCGCACAGGGCGCCTGTCCGACATGAGAGAGCAACTCGCTAAGAGGCGTTTGCGCATCGACCGCTAACGGCGCATCAATTAGTGCTGCATCAAGACCTTGCTGCTGCGTTAACGCGGCTTTAAGCGAATCGATAGACACGGCGCCGACAAACTTATTACCGCGTTCGATGACGTAGCCATATTCGCGATCTTCATCCTGCAATAATTTCAATGCTGAACGCGGGCCGAAGCCTGGCGTTTTGCGAATTAAGCCGTTCGGTGAACGACGGGCAATATCTTTTGCGCTGAACACCTGGCTAATATCGACACCACGGAAGAAGGTACGGACATAATCATTCGCCGGATTATTAAGAATTTCATCCGGTGTACCGACCTGAACGACTTCACCATTTTGCATAATGGCAATTCGGTCGCCAATACGCATAGCTTCATCGAGATCGTGAGAAATAAAGACAATGGTGCGCTGATGTTTCGCCTGTAATTTTACCAGTTCATCCTGCATCTCGGTGCGAATTAATGGGTCGAGCGCCGAGAAGGCTTCATCCATTAATAAAATATCCGGATTAATCGCTAATGCGCGGGCTAATCCTACACGTTGACGCATCCCGCCCGAGAGTTCGTCCGGGTAGCTGTGGGCGTAATTTTCCAGCCCGACCTGACGCAGTGCATCAATGGCTTTTTCCCGGCGTTCCTCGGCATTAATTCCGGCCAATTCCATACCGAACGCGGTATTGTCCAGCACGGTCATATGCGGCATTAAGGCAAAGGACTGGAAGACCATCGCAATCTTTTTTCTGCGCACCTCGCGGAGTTCGGCGTCGGATATTTTGGCAATATCAACGCCGTCAATCAGTACTTGCCCGCGGGTGGGTTCAATCAGGCGATTGAGAAGGCGTACCATTGTGGATTTACCCGAACCGGATAATCCCATGATGACAAATATCTCGCCTTCTTCAATGGCCAGACTGGCGTCTTTTACGCCAAGCGATAGCCCAGTTTTTTCCAGAATTTGTTCTTTTGAAAGTCCTTGTTCGATATATTTGAAAGCTCGCTGTGGATGCTCACCAAATATTTTATAAAGATTTTTAATTTCTAATTTAATTGCCATGCAATAGAAGGATTCCTGTTATTTGTTTATGTCGATATATTACCCAATGGAAATAGTCACTTTTTTCTACCCTAACATACTGAGAATCTGAGGCAACCCCTGAGGGCAAATGTGGCATGAATATTGATGCGAGCAAATTGCCGGAATTTCCCGTGATATAAGGGCTGAGAGCAAATCGAGAAAAGTTGATATTTTTTGTTATAGATAGCGGAAAAACGCCTGAATATTATGATTTCAGGCGAATAATGCAACAGAGCGTCAGTGTAGATCACCACAAATTATTTGCGTGATAAAAAGCCATTTGGTGGGGATTATTTCCCTGCTGTGGGTAGTGATATTTTTGAAAAATAACCTCGTCAGAAATTCCAGTCTTCATCTTCTGTTTCGACCGCTTTCCCCATTACATAAGAGGAGCCAGAGCCAGAAAAGAAGTCGTGATTTTCATCGGCATTCGGCGAAAGCGCTGCGAGGATTGCCGGATTCACTTCTGCCATTTCTGCGGGAAATAACGGTTCGTAGCCCAGGTTCATTAACGCCTTATTGGCGTTGTAGCAGAGAAACGCTTTTACATCGTTAGCCCACGTTGTTTCGGCGTACAGCTCATCGGTGTATCGCAACTCGTTGTCGTAGAGTTCCAGCAACAAATCGAAGGCGAAATTCTTCAACTCTTCTCGTTGTGCCAGAGAGAGCTTTTCCAGGTTTTTCTGATATTTATAGCCGATGTAATAACCGTGGACGGCTTCATCGCGGATAATCAGACGGATCAGATCGGCGGTATTGGTCAGCTTACCGCGACTGGAAAAATACATCGGCAGCCAGAAACCGGAGTAGAACAAAAATGATTCAAGAAAGACACTGGCGATTTTCTTTTTCAGCGGATTATCACCACGATAATGTTGCTGAATAATCTGTGCTTTTCTTTGCAACGACGAGTTTTCTTCACTCCAGGCGTAGGCGGCATCGACATCTTTTGTCTGGCACAACGTCGAGAAAATCGAACTGTAAGAACGGGCATGAACCGCTTCCATAAAGCTGATATTCGATAATACCGCCTCTTCATGGGGCGTGAGTGCATCGGGCATCAGCGAAGGCGCGCCGATAACATTTTGCAGCGTGTCGAGCAGTGTCAGGCCAGTAAAAACGCGCATCGTCAGTTGTTGTTCTACGGCACTTAATGTCTGCCACGCAGGAATATCGTTCGACAGCGGCACCTTTTCCGGGAGCCAGAAATTACTGGTCAGGCGATTCCACACCTCCAGATCTTTATCGTCTGTTATCTTGTTCCAGTTGATGGCGCTGATACGTGAGAGTTTCATAAGCAATCCTTAGAGCCTGACCTGGCAGGTTTCGATTTTTGGCAATGTGCGCTTTGCCCCTGCCGGATGCGGCGTGAACGCCTTATCCGGCCTACAAAATCATGCAAATTCAATATATTGCAATTCTCTGCCAGTCTCTTATAGCGAGCAGGAGACGCAGCCTTCAATTTCAGTGCCTTCCAGCGCCATCTGACGCAGGCGGATGTAATAGAGCGTTTTTATCCCTTTTCGCCAGGCGTAAATCTGCGCTTTGTTGATATCGCGAGTGGTGGCGGTATCGGGGAAAAATAGCGTCAGCGACAGCCCTTGATCGACATGGCGGGTCGCTTCGGCGTAGGTGTCGATGATCTTTTCCGCGCCGATTTCGTAAGCGTCCTGATACAGCGCCAGATTTTCGTTAGTCATAAATGGGGCAGGGTAGTAAACGCGCCCGGTTTTGCCTTCTTTGCGGATCTCCACTTTCGCCACAATCGGATGAATACTCGACGTGGCATGGTTGATGTAAGAGATGGAGCCGGTTGGCGGCACCGCCTGGAGATTCTGGTTGTAGATACCATAACGCATCACGTCGTCACGCAACTGCGCCCACATCTCACGAGTAGGTAATGTGATACCGCTACGAGCAAACAGTTCGCTAACTTTCGCCGTTTTTGGCTGCCAGTTACCTTGCAGATATTGGCTAAAATATTCACCGCTGGCATAGCGCGACTGTTTGAACCCGGCGAAGGTTTCACCGCGTTCGCGCGCCAGCAACATCGATGTACGCAGCGCGTGCCAGGTAATGGTATAGAAATAGAGATTGGTGAAATCCAGTGCTTCCGGCGAACCATAGGCGATGCCTTCTCGCGCCAGATAACCGTGTAAATTCATTTGCCCCAGACCGATGGCGTGCGAGGCGGCATTTCCGGCTGCGATGGACGGCACGCTGCGGATATGACTCATATCTGACACTGCCGTTAAACCGCGTACGGCTGTCTCTACCGTGCGGGCAAAGTCGGGGGAATCCATGGTGTGGGCAATATTCAAAGAACCTAAATTGCAGGAAATATCATGGCCTGTGCGGGCATAGTCGAGATTCTCGTCATACTCTGAGGCGCTGTTAACCTGCAAAATTTCTGAGCAGAGATTGCTCATATTTATGCGCCCGGCGATAGGGTTAGCACGGTTAACCGTGTCTTCATACATGATGTAGGGATAGCCGGACTCAAACTGGATCTCCGCCAGCCGCTGGAAGAAATCACGGGCGTTGATGTATTTTTTGCGGATGCGTTCATCGGCAACCAGTTCGTCATAGTGTTCGCTGATGGCGATATCGGCAAACGGCTTGCCATAAACTCGCTCAACGTCATAGGGCGAAAATAGTGCCATCTGTGCGTTCTCTTTCGCCAGATGGAAAGTGACATCGGGGATCACAACGCCCAGCGACAGCGTTTTAATGCGGATTTTCTCGTCGGCATTTTCCCGCTTTGTATCGAGAAAACGCAGAATATCGGGATGATGGGCGTGTAAATAGACTGCACCAGCCCCCTGACGAGCGCCGAGCTGATTGGCATAGGAAAAGGCGTCTTCCAGCATTTTCATCACCGGAATCACGCCAGAAGATTGATTTTCAATACGTTTAATTGGCGCGCCCGCTTCCCGCAGATTCGACAGCAAAAATGCCACGCCGCCGCCGCGTTTCGACAGTTGCAGTGCGGAATTTACCGCCCGGCCAATCGACTCCATATTGTCCTCAATACGCAGCAGAAAACAGGAAACCAGTTCGCCGCGCTGCTGTTTACCACAGTTGAGGAATGTCGGCGTGGCAGGTTGAAAGCGTCCTGACAGCATCTCATCGGTGAGTTGTAAGGCCAGCGTTTCGTCGCCTTGTGCCAGCGTCAGCGCCACCATCGTTACCCGATCGGCAAAATCTTCCAGATAACGCTTACCGTCGAATGTCTTCAACGTATAGCTGGTGTAAAACTTCCATGCACCGAGGAATGTCTGGAAACGAAAGCCGCTGGCGTGTGCGTGGGCAAACAACGTAATGACAAATTCGCGAGAGTAACGGTTGAGGACGCTTTCATCATAGTAACCTTCATTGACCAACCAGTTCAGGCGCTGCTGCTGGCTACTGAAGGTCACGCTGTTCGGGCGTACATGTGTCGCCATAAATGCGTCTACTGCCTGGCGGTCTTTATCGAACTGAATGCGACCCGCGCTATCGTAAAGGTTAAGCATCGCATTCAGGGCGTGGTAATCCATTGTTTCCTGCATCAGGCGTTCTGCGGTTGTCGTTGCCAAAATTCGGTTACTCCTTTACGAACGTTTTCGATATCGCTTTGCGTACCCATGAGTTCAAAGCGGTACAGCCACGGCACGCCGCATTTCTGTGCAATCACATCTCCGGCGCGACCATATGCCTCGCCAAAATTGCGATTACCCGAAGCAATAACGCCGCGAAGCAACGCCCGGTTATGTTGGTCGTTTAAAAAGCGAATCACCTGTCGTGGCACCGCGCCAGCCGTACCGCCGCCGCCGTAAGAAGGCACGATCAGGATGTAAGGCTCGTCTACCTGAATCCGTTCCCGCTCATTGAGCGGAATGCGCACGGCGGGCAGCCCTAAACGTTCGATAAAGCGATGTGTGTTTTCGGAGCTGCTGGAGAAGTAGACGAGCTGGCTCATGCACTGGCCGCGTGTGATGCTGGATGCAGACGGTTGATCATGTCCGGGCGGAAGCCAGACCAGCTAAGATCGCCAGCAATTACCACCGGTAACTGGCGAAAGCCCTGAGCACGCAACGCTTCTGTTGCTTCAGGAACGCGATCGACATTAATCATCTCAAAATCAAAGCCCCGGTTTTCCATTGCCCGTTTGGTGGCGTGACATTGAACGCAATCGTTACGAGTGTAAATAGTAATGCGCATGATTCGTATTTCCGTTTAAAATGAAGATACGGCGCGATGATACGCGTCGGGTTGTCTCTCTGTTGATTCAGAGATACTAGATGTAGTTGAAAAAATATTCAACCATACAAGATATGGGATTTTTAGATTGATTATGCCGCCGCTGAGTGGTTCAACGGGGTAGGGGTTTTGTGTTTTTTTGCCGGGCGAATACCCGGCAACAGCAAATTACATCCGCATGGAAACCGCCAGGCGGTTAAAGCAATTCATCAGTCCGATGGCAAATGTTAAGTCGCTGATTTCTGCTGCGCTGAAATGCTCAAGCAGAGGTTGATAAACGTCGTCTTCCGCATGGGTTCTGGCGATATCGGTCACCGATTCCGCCCATGCCAGCGCCGCCCGCTCGCGATCATCAAAATGATGGCTCACCCGCCAGCCTGCCAGAGCGTCCAGCTTGTGCTGTGGCACACCGGATTTGCGTAATGCTTTGCTGTGCATCTCCAGACAAAATGCGCAGCCGTTGATTTGCGAGACGCGCAAATAAACTAACTCCATCAGCGTGGTATCCAGCGCGCTATTTTCCAGTGCCGTTTTGGCCTGCACCAGTGCGCTATACACTGCCGGACTAAGTTCGTAGTAAGGCTGACGTAATGTAGTCATACAGTTTCTCCTCTTATTAACGCCCGCAATGTAGCACTATAATGGACTGTTAAAGAGAGCCATAAATTACCTAAAAAAGCAGACCATATGCCGTGCTATCAGGATATCGCCCGTCAGTTAAAAACAGCTATTGAGCAAGGGGAACTGAAACCTGGCGCAAGGCTACCTTCGAGTCGTACCTGGTCGCAGGAACTGGGCGTCTCTCGATCCACTGTCGAAAATGCTTATGCTGAACTGGTGGCGCAGGGATGGCTGGTGAGGCGGGGGCAGGCGGGTACCTTTGTCAGTGAGCTGATACATCCGCAACAATCTGCTGTGGATGTAGTGGCTTTTGCTGGTGAAAGTCAGCAACCGTTGCCGTTTCAAATGGGATTACCCGCACTCGAGCTCTTTCCGCGAGAATTGTGGGCGCGGGTGATGGGCCGCCGTCTGCGTACTCAGACGCGCTTTGATTTGGCGTTAGGCGATGTCTGTGGTGAGGCGGCGTTGCGCGAGGCAATTGTTGATTACTTACGCGTCTCACGCGGGATTGAATGCCAGCCAGAGCAGGTCTTTATCACTCACGGTTATGCGGCCTCAATGGCCTTAATTCTGCACGCGCTGGCGAAACCGGGAGACGGGATGTGGATGGAAGATCCCGGCTTTCCGCTGATTCGGCCTATTGTCATTCGCCACGGTGTAGAAATTTTACCTGTGCCAGTTGACGACAACGGACTGGATGTCACATGCGGAATGCAAAAATATCCTGATGCGCGTTTTGCTCTGATTACTCCGGCACACCAGAGCCCGCTGGGTGTGGCGCTCTCTTTAGCGCGCAGGCACCAGATGCTGGAATGGGCAGAGCGTAGTCAGGCATGGATTATTGAAGATGATTACGACAGTGAGTTTCGCTATCACGGTAAGCCGTTACCGGCGCTAAAAAGTCTTGATGCGCCGCAGCGGGTGATTTATGCCGGAACATTCAGTAAATCGCTGTTTCCGGCACTGCGCTGTGCGTGGCTGGTGGTGCCGGTGGAGCAGATTACGCAATTCCGCCAACAGGCGTCACTGGAGCCATGTGCTGTGCCTGTTCTATGGCAGAACACTCTGGCAGATTTCATTCGTGAGGGGCATTTCTGGCGGCATCTGAAGAAAATGCGTCAGCACTATGCTCAACGTCGGCAGTGGATTGAGCAGGCTCTTACGCAGCAGGGATTTCAGGTTGTGCCGCAAAAAGGCGGTATCCAGATGGTTATCAGCATGACGGGCGATGATATTGCCCACGCGCGTAAAGCCAATGCTGCTGGCCTTGCGGTGCAGGCACTTAGCGACTGGCGTATCCGTTCAAATGGGGAAGGAGGATTGCTTCTCTCGTTTACCAATATCGTTAGCGAAAGTATGGCGCAGCTGGTGGCACAACAATTACGCAATGCCTTAAGTTAAAAACCCCGAAGTCAGGCTTCGGGGTCAAGGACGTGTATTTAGTATCATTGTTTCACTACGATTTACGCATGCTTAACAGCGCGCCGATAAAAATACCTACCGCAGCAGCGGTTCCCACACTACACCAGGGTCTTTCACGAACAAAAGAGTCAGCGCAGCCAACGGCATCGCGTGCGGCTTGCTGGACGCGAGTACGACCATGCATTCGCGCTCTGGTTTCTTTCAACAAGGCCTGAGCTTTACTACGTGCGGCTTCGGCCCAGGACTTCAATACAGATTCGAGACTGTCAGCTAATTGATTGACATCATTCTGAATATCCTGCACGCCATCATCGACGTCGTTGCGGTTCGGTCTGTTAAACATATGATCCCCCATTAGAATTCAATGTAATTTTCAGTGTAGACCATAATTTTCTTGGCAGAGATTCATTGCGGCTTTATGGACTTTTCTGAAAGCGTTGTGAATGCGCAATCAGGTAAGGTAGGCGCGCAGTAGATAATAACGAGGATAAAATATGTATTTACGACCAGACGAGGTGGCGCGCGTACTTGAGAAAGTCGGTTTTACTGTCGATGTAGTAACCCAGAAAGCATACGGTTACCGTCGTGGGGAACATTATGTCTATGTTAACCGCGAAGCGAGAATGGGACGTACCGCACTGATAATTCATCCAACATTAAAAGAACGTAGTTCCACACTGGCTGAACCCGCTTCCGATATTAAAACTTGCGATCATTACCAGCAATTTCCGCTCTATTTAGCGGGTGAACGTCATGAGCATTACGGTATTCCACACGGTTTCAGCTCGCGTGTTGCGCTTGAACGTTATCTACATGGATTGTTTGGCGATGCCAGTTAAAGACGCGACTGGCGATGCCAGTCGCGAAAAGAAGGGTCAGGCTTTTACCTGCTGGTAACTGCTGACTTTGAACAGGCGGCGGCAGTAGTCAAGGAAGTAGCCATAGACCGCACCCATCAACATCGAAACGACGATGTTTGAACTGACCGCAGCCATAATCTGGTGCCAACCCGCGCCCACGACGAGTAAGATTGCCATATATACCGGTGACTGGAACGTCACATAAGCCAGAATATCCGCAAGATTTTTTACCCAGCCCGACGAGCCAACTTTGCGTGCCATTCGCATAAATAGATCGCGGTACATACCGTATGGCCATGCAATTAAGATGTTCACCGGAATCGCTACCAGTCTGGAATAAAGGGACTGTTCGAAGCTCATTCCGGAGAGAAATACTTCGATAAACATGTTCACGACAGAACAGTAAACAACCATCGCGAACGTATCTGCTACTGCATGACGCAAGCGTGACTGCGGTGAGAACATGCCCATGCTCCTTAATAAACGCGAAATCGGATGAATGTGAATGCAGTGGTTTAAATTACCGTTTGCATTTTCGCATAGCGTATATTGCTGGCTACGACTTATCAATTAGTGAAAAATTTTTATTTCTTTGGTTTTTGTAGATAAAATATTCCGCAGTGGCGCATTTTTTGTACATTCTGGATTTTTTTATGTCTTAAAAGATAATATTATTTTAAATCATTATGTTACGACGTGGCTCTGATATCTTTTGGCGGAGTGAACAAGGTGTGTTTACGCAGTAAAGCGTAGAGAATTCGGCTCAGGGGCGCGCCTGGCCACATTCAGCATCTTTTATGCCGTAAAGCCTGTAATGGCAGCATAAAGTTTCAGGTTACGATGTTTGGTATGTATCCTTTTTGTGTGCATATTTATGCAAATCGTGTGTTCCATTATTAGCCGGGAGGTTGTATCGTACACCGGAACACTCGCCAGTAGCTGTAATAAGTAAGTTAAATGGCTGCTATATAATTTGCATATAAGCATTAATGTGTCAGTAAATAACGTGCGAAATAATATCACTCCGCGATTGTAAATATATTAAATTTTGTGGAAATATAATAAGTGATCGCTTAAACTACACGGCGAAATACTTTTTGTTTTGGCGTTAAAAGGTTTTCTTTATTATGTCTGTAATGTTACAAAGCTTAAATAACATCCGCACCCTTCGTGCAATGGCTCGCGAATTCTCCATTGACGTTCTTGAAGAAATGCTCGAAAAATTCAGGGTTGTCACTAAAGAAAGACGTGAAGAAGAAGAACAGCAGCAGCGCGAACTGGCAGAACGCCAGGAAAAAATTAGCACCTGGCTGGAGCTGATGAAAGCTGACGGTATTAACCCGGAAGAGTTATTAGCTAACGGCACCGCTGCACCGCGTGCAGGTAAAAAGCGTGAACCGCGTCCAGCAAAATATAAATTCACCGACTTCAATGGTGAAACCAAAACCTGGACCGGTCAGGGCCGTACGCCGAAGCCAATTGCTCAGGCGCTGGCAGAAGGTAAATCTCTCGACGATTTCCTGATCTAATCCCTTGAGCCGGATGCTGCCGCTATGGCGCATCCGGCGTTGCTTCTCAAGTTCGCTGATTCCACGGCATTTTATCTAATAGCCTTGCCATCCCACAAAAACCGCTGATTCCTGCAAACATTAATCCTGCGCCGACAAATCCACTTAATAAGAAGAAGCTGCTATTAATGGCATAACCCAGTACGACGCCGATTAATATTAAGCCGCCAGCGGCGATCTGTACCTGACGCATTAATGGCAACGGTTGAGATTTATTTTCTGCTACCGGCAATCCCGCTTTTTTCCAGCCATCGATCCCATCTTCCAGTAAAAAGACCTCTGCGGGGGCGGCAATCGCTGCTAATTTATCGGCGTTATTGCTGGTGCGTTTACCTGCCTGGCAGTGGAATATAATTTGTTCACTACGTAATTTATCCGGAAGACCAGACTGTTCTATCACGGATAATGGTGCCAGAGAGGCTGCTGGAATATGTTCACGAAGATATTCGTCGGCATCTCGAATATCGATTAACTTTGCACCGTGCGCGATTAATTCTTGCGCGTTATGCGGTGAAATTGTTATCAAAGCCATCGTCACTCCTTACGGACAATAGATATTTTTCAGGGTGGCGATAATGGCATTTATCGCCTCATTTTTAATGGAGTAAAGAATGCGTTGGGCGTCCCGCTGGCTGTCAATAAGCCCCTCGTCACGCATGCGAGCCAGATGCTGTGACGTGGCGGAGGCGCTAAGTCCGGTAATGCGAGCCAGTTCTCCGGCGCTGGTGCCGGGTGAACCGCAAAGCATGCACAGAATCAACAACCGTTTGGGGTGACTCATTGCTTTCAGTAAGGCTGCTGCCTGCTCGGCACTGGCCTGTAATTGCGCGAGTTCAGTCATAGTTATTTAAGTATTTACTAAATTAAGTAAACTCTAAACTAAAAACGCAACGTATACCAGCGTCAGCAGCGTAAATGAGGGTAAACGCGTAGGCTGAAACTGGCAGGTTCCGCTAAAATTATTACGCTTAGGAGATAAAATCTCTTTTTAAACAATGGTTAATTTTATTATAGGGAGTAAATATGGGTTTCTGGAGAATCGTCATCACCATCATTTTGCCGCCGCTTGGCGTGCTGTTGGGTAAAGGATTTGGCTGGGCGTTCATCATTAATATTCTACTGACACTGCTCGGTTATATCCCGGGTTTGATTCACGCTTTCTGGGTGCAAACTCGCGATTAATCCCGTGCTCACCCCCGCGGCGTTAACGCGCCGCGTTCCTCTGCTACACTTTCTGAGTGTTTCCGTTAACGAATGAGGTAGCTATGGGACTGTTCAATTTTGTGAAAGATGCCGGAGAAAAACTCTGGGACACGGTCACCGGTCAGCACGATAAAGACGATCAGGCGAAGAAGGTGCAGGAGCATTTGAACAAAACCGGCATTCCAGATGCCGATAAAGTAAATATCCAAATTACCGATGGCAAAGCGACGGTGACTGGTGATGGTTTGAGCCAGGAAGCGAAGGAAAAAATCCTTGTTGCGGTGGGGAATATTTCCGGTATTGCCAGCGTGGACGATCAGGTAAAAACGGCGACACCAGCCACTGCCAGCCAGTTTTATACCGTTAAGTCTGGCGACACTCTTAGCGCGATTTCAAAACAGGTCTACGGCAACGCCAATCTGTACAATAAAATCTTCGAAGCGAATAAACCGATGCTGAAAAGCCCGGATAAAATTTACCCGGGGCAAGTGTTGCGTATTCCAGAGTAATAGCGGTTAGTCCGCCATCGCCTGCTGGATAATCGGAATCGGCGTCAGCAAATGCTGGCGCATTAACTCACTGGCGCGCGCGGTATCTCGCGCCAGGACGGCTTCCGTCAGGGTCTGGTGTTGATCGTGTTTGTCTTCCAGCATTTCCACCGAAAGCACCGTTCGCCGCAGCCAGATAAATCGATAGCGCGCCGCCAGATCAAACAATCGTTCACGCATTTGCAATAAATAGTGAGAACCACAGCCCGCCACAATCGCAGTATGAAACGCCTGATGACGCAGATCCCACTCATCAAGCATTTTCTCACTTGCTTCACTGGCCTCAAGCTTACTAAGCAGATGCGCCTTCGCAAGTACGTCTGCCTCCCACTCATCGCCACCGCGGGCAATCGCCAGGCTTACCAGCATAGCTTCCATATTGGCACGGGCATCGAAAATATCGAGCAACTCCTGCTCTGACATAGACGCCACCCGATACCCTTTTTGATTCACCACCGTGACCAACCGTTCCGCCACCAGTTGCGAAAGGGCTTCCCGCAACGGCCCAACACCAAGTGCATAACGCGATGTCAGTAAACTCATCCGTAATTTTTCATCCGGCTGAAAATTGCCGCGAATAATATCGTTTTTCAACCAGCGGTAGCCATCCAGAGACGTAATGGTCATGGTGTGACTCCTGCTCAACGTTAATGCGTATTATGCGCGGGTAATTTTTGCCACATTATCAGCTTTTTCCAGCGCGCCATAATTGGCACAGTGCAGATAATCCCTATCGCTAATAAGCCGGTGGAGATCACTTCTAACTGCTGCGCCGGGCGGAATAACATCACCACCAACACAAAGGTAATAAAGCCAATCACCAGCCAGGTGAGCCACGGATAAAGCCACATGCGCAGGCGAATTTCGCCGCCTTCCGCCAGCAGGATTTTACGCATCCGCAATTGTGAAACGGCAATGACTAAATAAACCAGCAGGGCGATAGCGCCGGAGCTGTCAATCAGGAATTTAAACACTTTGGCGGGCGCGTAATAGTTCACCACCACCGTTAAAAATGCCGCGCCGGTCGAAAGTAATACTGCCACGTACGGCGTTTTACTGCGGTTGATTTTGCCCATTACCGCGGGCGCATCCCCGCGACGGCTTAAGGAGTAGAGCATCCTTGAAGCGGTATACAGCGCCGAGTTCAGGCAGCTGGTTACTGACAGCAAAATAACGCAATCCATAATGAATTTTGCATGCGGAATATTCAGCAGCTCCAGCACGGAACGGTAGGAACCCACGGTTTTCAGTCCTGGCATATTCCACGGAATGAGTGCCACGACGACAAAAATAGAACACAAATAGAAAATAGAGATACGCCAGATAACCGAGTTGGTGGCGCGGACAATATGTTTATCCGGCGTGTCGGATTCTGCTGCCGCAATAGTGACAATTTCTGCCCCCATAAACGAGAACATGGTGATCAGCATCGCGCTTAATACCGCGCCAAAGCCGTTCGGCATAAAGCCACCGCTATCCCACAATCTTGAGATACCGCTCACTTCGGCATAAGGATAAAAACCGCTAATCGCCACTGCGCCGAGGAAGATAAACGCCAGGATGGCGATCACTTTGCATATCGCCAACCAGAACTCAAATTCGCCGTAGTTTTTGACGCTTAATAAATTACTGCCGGTTAAGGCGAGGGTAATGACGAGGGAAAATAACCAGATGGGAATGCCGGGAACCCAGGAGTGCAGGATCATAGCGGCGATGTTGGCTTCCAGCGGGATAACCAGTACCCAAAACCACCAGTACAGCCAGCCGATGGTATAGCCCGCCCAGCGGCCAATGGCTTTATCGGCGTAGGTGGAAAAGGAACCGGTATCGGGCGTGGCGACCGCCATTTCCGCCAGCATCCGCATGATCATAACCACCAGTAACCCGGCGAACAGATAGGCCAGCAATACCGCCGGGCCAGCTTCGGCGATGGCGACGCTGGAACCGACAAACAGACTTGCGCCGATAACACCGGCAATAGACAACATGGTGACGTGGCGTGATTTCAGCCCGCCGCCTAACTCATGTGGTTGCGATGATTGCCCCATCCTGAATCCTCTCGAAAGTGTGTCACTTGGGAGAGCGCCCCGACATTTCCCGCGTCGGGTCACGCGTTTAATTGTTATTGATTCTTTTTGCCGGAGAGCGGCTCCGCCTTATCCGGCCGACATAGATTTATTCCTGTTCACGTACAGATTGTCGGATGCGGCGTAAACGCCTTATCCGACCTGGATTCTCGTAGGCCGGACAAGACGCAAAGCGTCGCCTCCGGCATGGATGTGATGCTATTGCTTCGCCTCATCAAAACATTGGCTGATGATCTCCAGACCCTGACGGATCTGAGCGTCTTCAATGGTGAGCGGTACAAGGATGCGCAGCACGTTGTAGTACGGGCCGCAGGAGAGCAGAATCAGGCCTTTGTCGCGGGCGCGCGCCACGATGTCAGCGGTGAGTTTAGCGTCCGGTTTGTTGTGATCGCCATCTTCAAACAGCTCGATGGCGATCATCGCCCCCAGGCCGCGTACATCGCCGATTTCCGGGTGTTTTTCGGCGATCGCCAGCAATCCGTCTTTCAGTTTCTGCCCCAGATCGTTGGCTTTTTGCAGCAGATTTTCCTGCTCGAACACCTTCAACACTTCCAGCGCCGCCACGCAGGCAATCGGGTTACCCGCATAGGTGCCGCCCAGGCCGCCCGGAGCGACAGCGTCCATCACTTCGGCGCGCCCGGTGACGCCCGCCAGCGGGAAACCGCCCGCGATCGATTTCGCAAAGGTGGTGAGATCCGGCGCCACGCCCATTTGCTCCATTGCAAACAGCGTGCCGGTACGCCCCGCGCCGCTCTGTACTTCATCGGCAATCAGCATGATCCCGTGCTCGTCACACAGCGCGCGTAAACGTTGCATAAAGGCTGGCGTCGCGGCATAGAAACCGCCTTCGCCCTGAACGGGTTCAATCACGATGGCGGCGATATCTTCCGGCGCAGCGTCATTTTTGAAGATCCGGTGGATGCTGGCGATAGCGTCGTCTTCACTGATATCGTGCAGCGGGCAAGGGTAAAGCGCACGATAAACATGCCCCGGCATCAGGCCCATGCCCGCAGAGTACGGATTCACCTTGCCGGTGAGCGCCAGCGTGTAGTGCGTACGCCCGTGATACGCGCCGCTAAAGGCGATGGTGCCGCTGCGTTTGGTGGCGGCGCGGGCAATTTTTACCGCGTTCTCCACCGCTTCAGAACCGGTCGTTACCAGCAGCGTTTTTTTGGCAAAATCGCCCGGCACCTTCTGATTCATTATTTCGCACAGTTCCAGATATGGCTCGTAAGCCAGCACCTGGAAACAGGTGTGCGACAGTTTTTTCAACTGCGCTTCCACCGCTGCAACCACTTTCGGATGCAGGTGACCGGTATTGAGCACCGCAATGCCGCCCGCGAAATCAAGATACTCACGACCTTCAACGTCCCACACCCGGCAGTTTTCCGCGCGGTCAGCGAAAATCGGGTGAATCTGCCCAACGCCACGGGGAATCGCCTGACTACGGCGCTGCATTAACTCTTTATTGCTGCTCATTCGCATTCTCCAGTTAAAGACCGATGCACATATATTTGATTTCTAAGTAATCTTCGATGCCATACTTCGAACCTTCACGACCCAGACCCGAGGCCTTGATACCGCCGAACGGGGCGACTTCATTGGAAATAATGCCGGTATTGATGCCGACGATGCCGTACTCCAGCGCCTCGCCCACGCGGAAGACGCGGCTTAAATCGCGGGCGTAGAAATAGGCGGCAAGGCCAAACTCAGTGTCATTGGCTTGTGCAATCACATCGGCTTCATCTTTAAAGCGGAATAGCGGGGCGAGGGGGCCGAACGTCTCTTCTTTCGACACTTTGGCGTTGGCTGGAACGTCCACCAGAATGGTCGGTTGGAAGAAGTTGCCGCCGCGTTCGTGCGCTTTACCACCGCAAACCACGCGCGCGCCTTTCTCCAGGGCATCGGCAATATGCTCTTCCACTTTCGCCACCGCTTTTTCATCGATCAGCGGCCCGATGGTGATGCCTTTATCCAGCCCGTCGCCGATGTGCAGTTTGCTCACCGCTTGCTGCAATTTTTCAGCAAAGCGGTCATACACGCCGTCCTGCACGTATAAACGGTTGGCGCAGACGCAGGTTTGCCCGGCGTTGCGGAATTTCGAGGCCAGCGCGCCTTCCACGGCTTTGTCGAGATCGGCATCGTCAAAAACAATAAACGGCGCGTTGCCGCCCAGCTCCAGCGAGACTTTTTTGATGTCTTTCGCGCACTGTTCCATTAATTGGCGGCCAATTTCGGTCGAGCCGGTAAACGACAGTTTGCGTACCAGCGGATTGCTGGTCAGTTCATTACCGACCGCGCCCGCCGAACCGGTGACCACGTTAAACACGCCAGCCGGAACGCCCGCACGAGTCGCCAGTTCCGCCAGCGCCAGCGCAGAGAACGGCGTCTGACTGGCGGGCTTCAGCACCATCGTGCAGCCTGCCGCCAGCGCCGGACCGGCTTTACGGGTAATCATCGCCGCCGGGAAGTTCCACGGCGTGATAGCTGCGGTAACGCCAATTGGCTGCTTGATAACAATCAGACGCTTATCGACCTGATGGCCGGGAATGGTGTCGCCATAAATACGCTTGCCTTCTTCGGCAAACCACTCAATAAAGGAGGCGGCGTAGCTGATTTCGCCTTTCGCTTCAGCCAGCGGCTTGCCCTGTTCAAGGGTCATCAGGCGCGCTAAATCGTCCTGATGCTCCATCATCAAATTGAACCAGTTACGCAAAATGGTGGCGCGTTCTTTGGCAGTGAGCGCACGCCAGGTGGGCAGGGCGCGGTTGGCAGCGTCGATAGCGGCGCGGGTTTCATCAGCGCCCATTTTCGGCACGCTACCCAGCTTCTCGCCATTCGCCGGGTTGGTGACGTCGATGACTTCACCATTGTTGGCGTCCAGCCATTCCCCGTTAATCAACGCCTGCTGGTGGAATAATTTACTGTCGTTAAGTTTCATCGTTACGTCCTGTTTTCAAAGGTTATTGATTAAATGCGGCGTGTAAGGTATCCACACTACGTGCCGCTCGCAGCGTGCGTCCGGGGTTACTCTGGCTTGCCAACAGCGTTTGTACCTTGCTGACAATATGCGCACCAATAGGAATTGCTGATGTCGCTGCCGGGGAGGGCGCATTGCAGGTGTGGATCGTGCGTGGGGTGGTGACAAACAGAAAATCGTCAATCAGCTTGCCGTCTGGCGATACCGCCTGCGCCCGCACACCGGCAGGCCGGGGCTGGAGATCGCTTAACGAAAGCCGGGGACAATACTTTTGCACCAGCCGCAGATAGCCGCTTTTGCACAGCGAGTTTTTCATCTCGCCCAGTCCTGAGCGTAGATGGTTTTGCAGTACCCGGCGAATTCCCGACGAGCCCAAAATCTCCAGCGTGTCGCTAAATGAGAAGTCGCGCTTGCGATAGCCTTCGCGTTTGAACGCCAGCACCGCGTTTGGCCCGACGGTGACGCTGCCGTCAATCATGCGGGTGAGATGCACGCCCAAAAACGGCATTGCCGGATCGGGAATGGGGTAAATCAGGTGGTTAACAATGTGGTTATGCTCCGGCGCAAGGCGGAAATACTCGCCGCGGAACGGGCAGATAATAAAGCCAGGTTCGAGGCCGAGCATTTTCACCAGCCGGTCAGCCATCAGCCCGGAACAGCTAATCAGCGTCGATGCTTCATATTCGCCGCCCTGGCGGGTACGTATCACCACGCCGTTTTTATGCTCATTAAGGCCGCTGACTTCGGCGTTATAAATAATCTCACCGCCTCTGGCCTGGAAGATTTTTGCCATCGCCGCCGTCACTTCGCGGTAGCTGACAATACCGCTGGACGGCACAAAAATGCCGCCGAGCCCGGTGATATTCGGTTCGCGCTCGCGCAGTTCGTCGGCGTTTAGCCATTCGCGCTCGATACCGTTCGCCGCTGTGCGTTCCCATAAGGCGCGCATCCGTTCCATTTCGAGATCGGACGTGGCAACCAGCATCTTGCCGCAGTTGTCGTAGCGAATGCCGTTTTGATCGCAAAAGGCTTTGGTGGCGCGATTTCCCGCCAGGCAAAACTGCGCCTTCAGGCTGCCGGGCGTGTAATAGACCCCGGCATGGATCACGCCGCTGTTGTGGCCCGTCTGGTGACAGGCCGGGCCGGACTCTTTTTCCAGTAGCGCAATGCGGGCATCCGGATAGACGTCAATCAGTTGCATGGCGGTCGACATGCCGATGATGCCGCCGCCAATAATCACAAAATCATACATCCGCTCAATTCCTTTGCGCTTACTGATGCGTCTGGTAGTGGTTAGTGGCGTAAGCGAAATAGCCACGCTGGCGCATCAGTTCGCGACGCAGATCCGGATGCGCGGTAAAGCGGTCGCGACCGTGCAGCCAGAACAGGTTGTTAATCAACAGGAATTTGCCAACGGGAACCGGCACAGACAGAATGCCTTTGCTGGTTTCAATGGCATCGGAAAGCTCGCTCAACCACACGCCTTCTTCGAAGTCTTTTGGCTGGACGAACTGGTCGATATAACGCATCACCGGGCGACCCTGCTGATCGACGTCGAACACCGGATGGAAAACATCTTTGCTGACGTTTTTGCTCGGCGGCGCGGCAAAACGCATTGGGCGACGCGCCAGCGGGTGGCGGAAATAGTGGTCCAGATGTTCCCAGTCATCGAGATGCAGCAGCAGCGAATTTCCGCCCTGCATGTTCTGCTCGTCGATTTTCATCATCAGCACGTAGTCGGTGATTTCTTCAACGTAGGTACCGTCGTTATGCAACTCCATCACGCGGTGCGGCTGACGCAGATAGCTGTCTGAGTTATCGACATTTTTCACTACAAAACGCGCGTAATACTGACCGCTCATCGCATCGAAATTGGAACGGCCAATCAGATGCGCTACCGCCGTTGCCAGCTTCACCATCTCATCTGCCTGCGCGACATCATCGACACCCACCGCATTGATCAACAACGCACCTTCATCGCGGTTTAGCAACGTCTTCAACAGCAACGGTTGCAGCTGATTCGCACACAGATCGTCGAGAATTTTGCCTACCCGAAAACGCAGAAACGATTTGTACTCCAGCGCCTGCACGGGCCACTCGGCAACCTGCTCGAGAAACTGTTTGGTCGTTTGTTCGGTGAAGGTGAGTTCCAGCAGACGCGGGGATTGCGCCGACGGGGTGAGGGTGAATCCGCTATAGTTCTGGCCTGAATCGACAGCGTTATTTTGTACGGCGGTCAGTGCATTCATCAGAAGCGATCCTCTTATGAGATGTAGGGTGACATGGCGATGCTCATTTCGTAGCCATAATCTAAAAGTATCTACATTTCTGAAAAATGCGCACAAAAGTGACATATTGTTTTTTTATTGTGATCAAAAACAACAAATCAATAACAAGTGGTTTGGGTGATAGGAATCGTATTGAACGGAAATAAATAATTAAAACAATATATTAAGTTCTGTTTTGCCCGATTTTAGACCTGATGGCATTTGTCTGCTCATTTGTTGAAATGCTATTCAAACTGCTTTTTCAGAGTTCGGAGTCACTTCAACTCACTGAATTGCGTATCGACTAATGTGAGTAAGATCAATCCCATCCAACAGAAGTTATTTGATGGCATCGATAACAATCTTAATGAACAAACAGATTCCGGGAAGGCTGGCTATGGGGGGAAATTTTTTCTATTTCTGGCAGCGGGTAAATGACAGTTACTATTTTTAGAGAAGCTGATACTGACCTGAGGGATACTGTATATGTCTGGACTGTAATTGGGTAAATTCTATACACGATGAAATCTGGACCAATAAAAAAGCCCGCATAAGCGGGCTTTTATGTCACTCGGGAGCCGCGGCTCCTTTGCGTATACTTTTTTGTCTCCTCACCGTCTGGTCGGTGTCCTGCTGAGACTGCTAACTTCCTGTTTTTGTTGGTGTAGTCCTTACACCGTCCAATCATGATTGGTGGAGCTGGCGGGAGTTGAACCCGCGTCCGAAATTCCTACATACCATTTATATTATAATGAAAACAATAATTTGTTTTCAAAAACAGTTGGTTGGTATTGTTTTGTGTTTATCCGTTTTATACGTTTTTAAAGCTCTGCCGCCAAGTTGCCGCCATTTTCTTGGTGTGTGTATTGTTGCCGCTATGTTGCAATTTCTTGTTTTTTAATAAATACTAATAAATACAACATGGAAGAAACTTGTGTTATAACGTAACAGGTGCGAAATGAGAGAACACAAATTTATTAGTGAGCTTTTTTTAGAAAATAGTCAATTTATTCTTATTGGTTTAACTGGGAGAACTGGCTCAGGATGTACTACTGCAGCAAATATTTTAGAACAAAAAGAAATATCTTTTCCAGATAGTAACGTCTTGGCTGAGTATTATAAAGGATTGGATTTGCGGCGTTATGAAATAGTAAAAAATTTTGCAGAGACTCATTGGAAGAACTTCTATTCGATAAAGGTCAGTGATCTCATTTCAATATATTTGCTCCTTTTATCTCCATCGGCCTTAGCTAAATTCATTCAGTTTTCTGCAAGTAAAATCCCCGATAAAAAAGAAAATTCGATTTCCTTTAAGGCAGCTAAGAAACTGGTTGTTAATGGTGTGTTCGCTAAAAGTTTGTTGAAGATAAAATATCTTAAGGTGATAAAAAATCTTCTTAATCATGATGATGAGATTGACTTTAAAGGCAGGGGGAAAGATACCTTTATTAGGATATTAACTCTTACTCGAAAATTTACACGGGATTTTAAAAGGGAATTAAATGAACTAGAGCCAGGTTTATATATTGAGCTATATCAGTCAGCAGGAAAGTCAATTAGAAGAATAGGGAAGGTTGATGTAGATTATGAAAATCAAGACTTTATTCCAAAGGCTGTTTTTCATTTACCTGAAACAATTAATCGTGTTATTAAAATAATTAGAAAAGTAAAGAATAATAAAGCGTATATAGTCATTGATGCGATACGTAACCCGTATGAAGCTAAATTCTTCAAAGATAGATATGCTGCATTCCATCTTGTTTCTATAAATGCACCAGATGAACATCGAACCAGATATTTAAAGAAATTACATAAGTTCTCAGAGGAACAGATAAAAAAAATTAATGATGAAGAATCTGGTAAAGGAGATGGCGAGTATAATCATCTTACTAATCCTAATGTAAAAAAATGCATTGAAATTTCAGATATACATTTTTTTAACCCTAAAAAAGAATTTGATAATAATAACTTTCTCAAAGCACAAATTGCGTGGTATGTATCATTAATGCAACACCCTGGATTAATATCTCCTACCGCCATGGAAAGGGTTATGCAAGTTGCATATACTGTAAAACTAAATTCTGGATGTATATCTAGGCAAGTAGGGGCGGTTGTGACAGATAATGATAACTCTATCAAGTCAGTTGGTTGGAACGATGTAGCAAAAGGTCAAGTTCCTTGTTCTATGAGGTCATTTGATGGGTTATTGCATGATTTTGATGAGGGAACATATAGCCTGTACGAACGAAGTAATACAAAATTTAGGAGTAAAGTTAAAGAAAATTTAATAAAAATAAGGGCGAGTGATTCAAGTTCTACTGTTTTTAAAGGACTTAATTTGCCATATTGTTTTAAAGATATTCACAACAGCCTTGATGATGAAAAGAAAGGGAATCAAGTGCATACCCGTGCATTGCACGCAGAGGAGAATGCTTTTTTGCAATTGGCCAAATATGGTGGGGTCGGTATTAATGGAGGGAAACTATATACTACAGCTAGCCCTTGTGAACTTTGTGCTAAAAAAGCTTATCAGTTAGGTATGACAGAGATTATTTTTATCGATCCATATCCTGGTATAGCGCAAGAACATATTATTAATATCGGTAGCTTTTCCCCTAAACTTATTCAATTTAGGGGTGCAATTGGAAAATCCTACCATAGACTTTATGAGCAAGTTATACCTATGAAGGATGAATTGGATTACTTGATGAAATAGAATTTTGGCTGTTTTATATCAAGTTTAATGGGTTCTTAGTAACGGCATCTTCAAGATGATCTGGTGAGAAATGTGAGTAAACCATGGTCATCTTGATATCCGAATGTCCCAAAATATCCCTTAGCACAAGTATGTTCCCGCCATTCATCATAAAGTGGCTAGCAAACGTATGTCGCAGCACGTGGGTGCATTGGCCATCCGGTAGATCTATACCTGCCCGTTTTACTGCTCGTTCAAAGGCTTTTCTACATGGTGAGAATAACTTCCCTCTGTTCTTTGGGAGTTCGTCATACAGCTCCTGTGATATGGGTACTGTTCTGTTTTTCTTGCCTTTTGTTTTTGTATAAGTAATTCGGTATTTCGATATTTGGTGGCCCTGCAGATTTTCGGCTTCACTCCACCGTGCGCCAGTAGCTAGGCATATTTTTGCAATCATTAGTAAGCTAGGGTTTTGAGATTCAGCACATGCCGCCAACAGGCGCTTGATTTCGTCCGTGGAAAGAAAAGCCAGCTCACCTTCGGCAATTTTGAAGGTCGGAAGTCCTGCCAGCGGGTTTGGTGCTGACCAGTGTCCTAGTTTTTTTAATGTACCGAACACAGATGATAGATTGCGCTGTTCAAGGTTTACCGTACGGGGCTTTACGGGCGACATAAGTGTGCCATCTTCATTTCGTATTTCACCTTTTAACCGTGCTTCGCGGTATTTTGTAAAGTCACCAGCTGTCAGTTCTGAGGCGATGGGATCGCCTAGACCATTACAGATAATTCTAAGTTTCGCCATGAGGCGCTTGGGGTCTGCGAGTGTTTGACCATACAGGGAATACCAAAGCTCAATTAATTCTGATAGGCGTCGCCGATCATCCTTTTCACCCAACCACGGTTTTTTATTCACTTCTTCCATTGTGAAGCTTTCAAACGCAATGGCTTCGCCTTTCGTAGCAAATTGCTTACGCACGCGCTTGCCATTGCGTCCATTGGGATAGCACTCACACAACCATTTTCCGTTCGGCTGTTTTCTGATGGTCATATCAAAGGCTCTTAATGATTTTCAGTGCGCGGCCTACTACCTCAATGTCATCCAGACCGCACTCAAACGATGAATCATCCTGATGCACTACTAATTTGTTTCCCGGGAGCCGAGTCAATTTAACAATGCTTTTTATCCCGTCGATATCGACTAACCACATACCATTTACTGGTGGTGTTTGGTTGCGATCTATTAAATAAGAATCACCAGAAGTAGTCACCAGCAGTAGGTTGCTTGAGTCTGAGGGGAGTATGCTGCTATCAATGATTGCTTTTCCAGCATCGACCAATAAACCACCGTTGAGAGTCGCCTTGTCAATTTCAGGAGATACTAGTTCAGAAAGAGGTACAACCTTGCTGGAGTTCACGGAATTGATATTTTTTTTAGGTTTAATGTTTGGACCTGGCTCTCCCTGTCCGGTGGTTAGCCACAGTAAAGAAACTCCTGTTTCCAAGGCGCACTGAATCACCCACTCTGCAGGAAAACTATCTCTTAAGTATCTGTTTGCCATGGTGCTTTTTGATGCGCCTAAGTGATCGCAAAGTTGCTGTCTGGACTTGAAATCATAGGCTGCCATTAGTCTATGGATAGCCTCTCTTCCCCCTGTATTCTCTCCAGCCTTTACCTGTATCATTTTTTAATCCTGTTGACGTATCAAATATTGGATCGTAGTATCTCGATGTATCAAATATTGAATCAAGTAAAACGAGATAAAACGACGTAAACCAAACCTTAATCGGGAGATACTGCACTATGAGCACTGATATTTCAATTCGTGTACCAAAAGAGATGGCTACGCCTGCAGAGTTCGCGGAATGGGAAGGTATCTCCCGCGGCTCCGTGTATCAAAAAATTCACCATGGTCAGCTTGCTAAATACATGGTCAAGAAAGAAAAAAACAAAGGCCGCGTAAGTCTGCGTTATTTAATGTACAAAACCGATCAGGTCCGTGAATCCCTCGGTCATTCCAACTTCCGCGTCATTGTTGGTAAGTGAGTTCAATTATGAGAACTTTCTAAGGGGGTAGCATGTTTGATTATAAGATTTCCAAACACCCGCATTTTGATGAAGCCTGTAGAGCTTTTGCACTTCGTCACAATATGGCGAAGCTGGCAGAACGTGCAGGAATGAATGTCCAGACTCTGCGAAACAAACTCAACCCAGATCAACCGCATCAGCTCAATGCGCCAGAAATCTGGCTGCTTACCGATCTGACTGAAGATTCAACGCTGATAGATGGTTTTCTGGCACAGATTCACTGCCTGCCATGTGTACCGATTAATGAGGTAGCAAAAGAGAAACTGCCGCATTACGTCATGAGTGCAACCGCAGAGATCGGGCGTGTTGCTGCAGGTGCGGTATCTGGCGATGTAAAAACCAGTGCAGGTCGTCGTGATGCTATCAGCAGCATTAACTCTGTAACACGACTGATGGCGCTGGCTGCTGTTTCACTGCAGGCCCGTTTACAGGCTAACCCTGCGATGGCGAGTGCAGTTGATACCGTGACTGGCCTCGGTGCTTCATTCGGTTTGCTGTGAGGTGCTTATGCTTACGAAAGAACCATCATTTGCATCGCTGCTGGTTAAACAAAGCCCGGCAATGCACTACGGTCACGGCTGGATCATGGGTGAGGATGGTAAACGCTGGCATCCGTGCCGTTCACAAGATGAATTGCTGGCAGAACTATCTACGAAAAAACGGGGGAACAAATGGCTATTGAAGGCGCTGCGGCGACTGTTCCATTAAGCCCCGGTGAACGCCTGAATGGACTTAATCATATTGCGGAGTTAAGGGCGAAAGTTTTTGGTCTTAATATTGAGTCAGAGCTTGAACGGTTTATTAAAGATATGCGTGATCCACGGGATATTAATAGCGAACAAAATAAACGGGCACTGGCTGCCATATTCTTTATGGCAAAAATTCCAGCTGAACGTCATAGCATCAGCATTAATGAGCTGACCACTGACGAAAAGCGGGAGTTGATTAAAGCAATGAATCATTTTCGTGCAGTGGTGAGCTTATTTCCCAGACGGCTAACCATGCCGAATTAACCAACTAATGAAATTAATGGCGTAAACCCGCCGGGCATCCCTTTATCTAAATTCAGGAGAATTGATTATGCGTAATATTGAAACCCTCACGACTAAAACCGGACCGGATGACGTAGGGCTAAATATTTTACTGACAGAGGCTCGTCTGGAAGAACGCCGGGCAAGGGCTGAAGCAATGGCTGCCCGCCTTGATAGTCTTGCGTGTCATATCACATCCCGCCAGCTAAACCACGTCGAAGCGGCAGAACTGCTGCGTGTGACCGCTGAAGCAATCCAGAACGAAGCGCAGGAGATCCACTAATGGCTGATGCAATGGATCTCGTACAGCAGCGCGTTGAAGAAGAACACCAGCGCCATATTCGTGCTGCCCGTGCCAAAACACCGGGCGTGTCTCGCGTGCTTTGCATTGAATGTGAAGTGCCAATTCCGCCAGCACGCCGCCGCGCCATTCCTGGAGTGCAGCTTTGCATTACCTGTCAGGAAATCGCAGAGCTGAAAGGCAAACATTACAACGGAGGTGCTGTATGAGCACCATCCTGAAATGGGCGGGAAATAAAACCGCAATTATGTCCGAACTGAAAAAACACCTTCCTGCTGGCCCGCGACTGGTTGAACCTTTCGCGGGTTCCTGTGCAGTGATGATGGAGACGGAGTACCCCAGCTATCTTGTTGCGGATATTAATCCTGATTTAATCAACCTCTATAAAAAGGTTGCTGCTGATTGTGAATCGTTTATATCTCGCGCCAGAGTTTTATTTGAGATCGCAAACAGGGAGGTGGCTTATTACAACATAAGGCAGGAGTTTAATTACTCAACTGAAATTACTGATTTCATGAAAGCGGTATATTTCCTGTATCTCAATCGTCACGGTTACCGTGGTTTATGTCGCTATAACAAGAGCGGGCATTTCAACATTCCCTACGGTAATTATAAAAATCCGTATTTCCCTGAAAAAGAAATTCGCGCATTTGCAGAAAAAGCCCAGCGGGCAACGTTTATCTGCGCCAGCTTTGATGAAACGCTGGCGATGTTGAAGGCGGGGGATGTGGTGTATTGCGATCCGCCGTATGACGGTACGTTTTCCGGTTATCACACTGACGGTTTCACTGAAGATGACCAGTATCACCTTGCATCCGTTCTTGAACATCGGTCATCAGAAGGACATCCGGTCATTGTTTCTAACAGTGACACATCCCTGATCCGTTCGCTGTATCGCAATTTTACTCACCACTATATCAAGGTAAAACGCAGCATCGGTGTGGCAGCTGGCGAGGGTAAATCAGCAACAGAAATCATTGCTGTTTCCGGGCCGCGCTGCTGGGTGGGATTTGATTATTCGCGTGGCGTGGATAGTTCTGCCGTGTACGGAGTACGTGCATGAGTCATGCCGATATGAACAACTGCAGCGGCGTTAACGAGGTCGCCGCAGCATTCTCATGGAACAGCCCGAAAAAGGCTATTAACCCTTATCTGGACCCGGCGGAAGTTGCGCCGGTTTCTGCGCTTTCAAACCTGATCACTCTGTACGCTACCGATAACGAGCAGGAACAGCTGCGCCGCGAGGCACTGAGTGATCAGGTCTGGGAGCGTTATTTCTTTAATGAATCCCGTGATCCTGTCCAACGCGAAATGGAGCAGGATAAGCTCATTAGCCGGGCAAAGCTGGCGCATGAGCAGCAGCGTTTTAATCCAGACATGGTCATTCTGGCGGACGTTAACGCCCAGCCTTCCCATATCAGCAAGCCGCTGATGCAACGTATTGAATACTTCAGCAGACTGGGCAGGCCAAAGGCTTATTCCCGCTATTTGCGTAAGACGATTAAGCCATGTCTGGAACGGCTGGAGCATGTACGCGACAGTCAGCTATCCACTTCTTTTCGCTTTATGGCAAGCCATGAAGGGCTGGACGGCCTGCTGATTCTGCCTGAAATGAGTCAGGATCAGGTAAAACGCCTGTCCACCCTGGTAGCTGCGCATATGAGCATGTGCCTTGATGCCGCTTGTGGCGATTTGTATGCCACCGATGATGTTAAGCCAGAAGAAATCCGCAAGACATGGGAAAAGGTAGCAGCGGAAACCCTGCGACTGGATGTCATACCGCCTGCGTTTGAGCAACTTCGTCGGAAAAGAAACCGCCGCAAACCCGTGCCCTATGAACTCATTCCGGGTTCGCTGGCGCGTATGTTGTGCGCCGACTGGTGGTATCGGAAATTATGGAAGATGCGTTGCGAATGGCGGGAAGAGCAGTTGCGTGCTGTCTGCCTGGTCAGCAAAAAAGCATCTCCCTATGTTAGCTATGAAGCCGTGATGCATAAACGTGAGCAGCGCCGCAAGTCACTGGAGTTTTTCCGTTCTCATGAACTGGTGAACGAAGACGGCGACACGCTGGACATGGAGGATGTGGTAAACGCCAGCAGCAGCAACCCTGCGCATCGCCGCAATGAGATGATGGCCTGTGTTAAAGGCCTGGAGCTTATCGCGGAAATGCGCGGTGACTGCGCCGTTTTCTACACCATCACCTGTCCGTCACGTTTCCATTCCACGCTAAATAATGGCAGGCCCAACCCGACCTGGACAAACGCGACGGTAAGACAAAGCAGTGATTATCTGGTCGGCATGTTTGCTGCATTTCGTAAGGCGATGCACAAAGCCGGATTGCGGTGGTATGGCGTGCGGGTGGCTGAGCCGCATCATGACGGTACAGTTCACTGGCACCTGTTGTGTTTTATGCGCAAAAAAGACCGCCGCGCCATCACTGCATTACTGCGTAAGTTTGCCATCCGTGAAGACCGCGAGGAACTGGGCAATAACACTGGGCCGCGCTTTAAGTCTGAGTTGATTAACCCGCGCAAAGGTACGCCAACAAGCTACATCGCGAAATACATCAGTAAGAACATTGACGGGCGTGGTCTGGCTGGCGAGATCAGCAAGGAAACGGGGAAATCCCTGCGTGATAATGCTGAATACGTTAATGCCTGGGCGTCTCTGCATCGTGTTCAGCAATTCCGCTTCTTTGGCATTCCGGGGCGTCAGGCTTACCGTGAACTGCGATTGCTGGCTGGTCAGGCGGCAAGGCAACAGGGGGACAAAAAAGCAGGTGCGCCGGTACTGGATAACCCGCGCCTTGATGCCATCCTGGCTGCTGCTGATGCTGGTTGTTTTGCCACCTACATCATGAAGCAGGGCGGCGTACTGGTTCCCCGCAAATATCACCTCATCAGAACCGCTTATGAAATCAACGAAGAGCCGACCGCCTATGGCGATCACGGCATTCGTATTTATGGCATCTGGTCACCTATTGCAGAGGGCAAGATCTGCACTCATGCCGTGAAGTGGAAAATGGTTCGTAAGGCCGTTGATGTTCAGGAGGCGGCAGCCGACCAGGGCGCTTGCGCCCCTTGGACTCGTGGCAATAACTGTCCCCTTGCTGAAAATTTGAACCAACAGGAGAAAGATAAATCAGCTGATGGGGACCCCAGAACGGACATTACCAGCATGGATGACAAGGAGTTGCACGATTACCTGCACAGTATGAGCAAAAAAGAGCGCCGGGAACTGGCAGCAAGGTTACGCCTGGTGAAACCGAAACGGCGTAAAGACTACAAACAGCGAATTACAGACCATCAGCGACTGCAGCTCGTGTATGAGCTGAAGTCCAGAGGATTTGATGGCAGCGAGAAAGAGGTCGATTTACTCCTTCGCGGAGGCAGTATTCCGTCAGGAGCAGGCCTGCGTATCTTCTATCGGAACCAGCGTTTGCAGGAAGATGATCAGTGGCGGAACCTGTATTAATTACGCGGGTTAACAATTCGTGCTCTTAATAATACCAGGCATATCAGGCTGATGAACGTAAAAAATCGTTTTACATCAGTAAGATTATTATATACTGTAAATATAAACAGTGGTTATGCATACAGCATTGCGTGTGGTGTCATAGGAGGAAAGATGCAGGACTATTTTTTGGAGTCTTTGAAGCTCCAGCGCATTGATTTTTTTCTTAAGCTTGTAGCGGCTAGTGAGTGTAGTGATGAAGAGAAGGGGCTGGCTCTGCAGTGGGTTTCTGAATTGACTGATGAACTCATGGCAAAAATCAGAACCCACGAATACAACCGCTCAATGGATGTCATCAGCTGAGGTGACTTTTATGCGCATTGAAATAATGATCGATAAAGAGCAGAAGATTAGCCAGTCTACCCTGGACGCCCTTGAATCCGAGCTTTACCGCAATCTGCGCCCCCTGTATCCCAAAACGGTAATTCGCATTCGCAAAGGTAGCTCTAACGGTGTGGAACTAACCGGACTGCAACTGGACGAAGAAAGAAAACAAGTGATGAAAATTATGCAGAAGGTGTGGGAAGACGACAGCTGGCTGCATTAAGAAACGTTGCTGGCGTCTGAACTTGCTTCTGGCGTCAGCAAGGTTGAACAACGAGCCCTTGCGAGGCGTTAGCTCTGTAGTGCATGTCTATGCCGCATGAGATCGCATGATCGTTTGAGGATCGTTTTTGCTAAGGCCCGCCAGAACTGGCGGGCTTTTGCGTAGATCATGCAGGTGCATGAAAACCACTACATAAAGCGGGCAGGCGTGGCGGGGATACGAGCGCGCGTATTTGGTCGTTACTTAGCTTTTTTTTATCAATAGATTAAGCTAACTTAAGTCTTTTTAGGAAAAAATATTTTTTCGTGATGAGGTAGAAAGATGTCTTTTCTTGATATAAAAAAAATGAGTAAAGAGAGGTTTAATGCTTTTGTTGATTGGACCAGAATGCCAAATACTGAACTTTTAGGTTATGAGTTTGAGTGGTACTGTAGTCCGAGAGAGTTCCTGCTAGGGGCACTATTATTGGATCAAATCGATGAAGATTATAGCGGTATTGTTTTAGCAAGAGACTTAAGTGGGAGATATAGATGTATTGACCTATTTACTAGTGTTTCAGAAATGAATTCTGCACGAGCAAAACTAAAGAAATTAATGCGGAAGCATACTAAATTAAACGTAAAAGTATTTCCACAAGGTGATGAAACTTATAAAGCAATGGATTTATTCACACCTATAGTTACACCAGATAAACTTCATCATCATTTTTCATTATTTGGTAAGTACGCGAACTGGTCGCCTGCAACAGGGATAATCAAGGAAATGATGAATCATTTTGAGGATGTCGACGGGAATTTTATAGAGCAGTTTCAGACAACAGGTTTTGATGCCCGACTATGGGAGTTATATCTTTTCGCATATTTACGAGAGGAACACTTTTGGCTAGATAGGCAGTTTAATGCCCCTGATTATGTGGCACGTAAGTATGGTAATACTATTTGCATTGAAGCTGTAACGGTTAATCCAACAGGGAATGATATTAATCAATCATCTGAAATGCTATCTGAACCTAAAAGTAAGGAAGAATTGCTAGAGAAAATAGAGAATTATATGCCGATTAAATTTGGAAGTTCTCTCTATTCTAAACTGAAAAAGAAAACTCGATACTGGGATCTAGAACATGTTAAGGGGAATCCTTTAATTTTCGCAATTGCTGATTTTCATGAACCAAACTCTATGATTTGGTCCCATAGTGCACTTTGGCAGTATCTTTATGGTATTCGCTATGAGCATGTTAAATCTGAAGATGGATGTTACAGTTTAGCAACTAAGAAAATTATATCGCATCAATTTGAGAAAAAGGAAATTCCTTCAGGCTTTTTCTTCTTGGATGAGTCTGAAAATATTTCGGCCGTCCTTAGTTCTAATAGTGGTACTATATCGAAGTTTAATCGGATGGGAAAACTGGCTGGTTTTGGAAGAAGTGACCTTAGATTATTTAGGAGTGGTTACTGCCATGATCATGACCCAGAGGCATTATATCCAGCAGCATTTAGTTTTGAAGTGAAAGAAGGCGATATTACAGAAACATGGGCAGAAGGTTTAAATATGTATCATAATCCTAATGCTAAATATCCTGTAGATCCTGATTTATTTCCTTCAATAGCACATCATTTTCTTGAAAATGGAGAGGTTAAAAGTATAGTGCCTGACTTTCATCCGTATACATCTATTACCATAAATGTCTTAACTCAAAATAATAAAAAACAAAAAATCAGAGTAGATGAGTAATTAATTAGGTTTATTCTTGTTAACCACCTCATAGAGGTGGTTATTAATTAGTCTAGGGATAGTTGATATTCTTTGAATGTAATAATATTATTTTTTAGCCATAAATTTAATTCTTCGAAACGTTTTTGCAAAGGTATTAATTCATTACGAACAAATACCCGACTTGCCTTCTCCACATCCCCAAACCCCCCAACATTATTCGGCAAAATTCCCATCATCTGAGGCGGTACGCGGTGTGCAGCCATCATGTCGTCCCGGCTCACGTTCTTGATGTTCAGAAATTCATCTTTCGCTGCGACTTCTGACAACGGGATGATCTGAAGCCCGTCCTTTTTGCCGTTAGGCGAGTACATAAACAGATTGCGGAAGTTGCCAGGGCCTTTGGCGCTTTTCATCGCATTGCGGAGGTTGTTCACATCCTCCTGGTTCTGCGCGGCATCGGTCATGTACATGATGAAGCCTGCATGACTACCGTTAATGTAATACTTGCGGCGGAACAGCGTGGCGGATTCGTTGAGCAGGGCTGACGGAATGGCAGAAAGATAACCGGGCAGGCCGTAGATCTCCTGGTTGATGTCCGGTTCCATCAGATGAAAAATACTGCCTTTCGTGAACTGATACGGTTGCGTGGTCATGCCGTATTGCACAAACCAGTAGGTATCCAGGTCTAACCCGCGTCGGGTGTATTTTGCCAGGGCAGGTTCAAGGGCGATAACTTCACCGAAGCGGTTCGTGCGTTTTTCCAGGTAGGCGTTACCAAATACCAGATAGTCCTGCACAAAACGTGAAAACGCCTGCTGGCTGAGCAACGGGTGAGGGATATAGGTGCTGGTCAGAATATTGCACTTTACTGCAATCGGTGAGCTGTGATGCACGGCAGCGCGGAAGGTGCGCGCCAGTCCGTCAAAACTCACTGGCGGCTCATACCAGCGATCTGTCTGTACGCATTCCACATAGTCCAGCAGTTCGCGGCGGTCCAGTACTGGAATGGGATCGCCGAAGCTGAATGCTTCGGCTGAAGTCTGGCTTTTATGCTGGGTCTGGTTCTGCGACGCAGCGCGGTTCTTCTTACTCTTTCCCATCAAAAAATCTCCACAATATTACTTGTATTGGCGGACTCGCCCTGCAGTGGTTCGTTAAACAGTGCGTGCATTGTTGCCCAGGCCAGATCGGCGTGGCTGGCTTCTTCGCTGCGGCTGGCTTCATAGGTCGGGCGGTTGCCGCTGGCGGTGGTGGCGCGACGGATTGCCATAAATGATTGCGCAATGTCGGTGTGCCCGGCGTCAAACTCCAGACGGCGGTGGCTAATAATGTCGTAGGCCTTGAGTACCAGCGCGTTTTTAACGTTGGGGTTGTAGACAAACTCCCGGACGGCAGGAAAGAACGCTTTCACGTTCTCATAAACCCCGTGACCGACGCCGGTCGAGTCGATGCCGATATAGGTCACGTTGTACTGTTCGGTCAGTTTTTTGATGGCGTCCGCCTGGGCGCGGAAGTCCATCCCGCGCCACTGGTGACGCTCAAGAATGCGGAACTTACCGCCCGGCACGGCTGGCGGAGCCACCACAACGCATCCGGCACTGTCGCCGTTCTGCGTACCTTTTGCCGGGTCATAACCGATCCACACCTCGCGCCAGCCAAACGGGCGCAGGGCCAGTGCATGAAAGTCGGTCCAGACTTCCCAGCTGTCCACCATGCATGCCTGCAGCTCGCTGAGCGGGAACACGGACGCGAGATCGTCTACGAACTCACACATCAGCAGGTTCTGGTATTCGTCCGGGCTGTACTCCATGCGCAACTGGTCGAGGTCGAACAGGTTACAGCCGCCGCGCACCGCATCTTCCACGGTGACTATCTGGCGGTATTGCCCGTCTGCGCACAGCAGGCCGGGGGCCAGATTGTTGTGGGACAGGTCGATGTCCACCTTATCGGCTTTGTTGCGTCCACGGTTGAACAGCGCACCGGACCAGAACGGATAAGCACTGTGGGTCAGGCTGGATGGCGTGGAAAAATAGGTTTGTCGCCATTTTTTGTGAATAGCCATACCGGAAGCCACTTTGCGCAGCTCCTGGAATTTCGGTATCCAGAAATATTCATCCAGATACAGGTTGCCGTGGTAACTCTGGGCCGTGCGGGCATTGGTGCCGAGGAAGTAAAGCGTGGCCCCGTTAGGAAGCACCATCGGATCGCCTTTCAGCTCCACCTCCACTTCTTTGGCGAAGTCGATGATGTACTGCTTAAAGACGTGGGCCTGTGCCTTACTGGCGGAAAGGAAAATCTGGTTACGCCCGGTAAGCAGGGCGTCAATCAGGGCTTCACGGGCAAAGTAAAAGGTCGCGCCGATCTGGCGTGACTTCAGCAGGTTGCGGATGCGGTTGGTTTTTCCGGCTTCCCACCAGTGGCGCTGGTAGTTGAACATGGAGGAATGGAAGATTTCTTCCAGCTTCTCAATCTGCTCATCGGTGAAAACATTCTTTTCCGGCTGACGGCGTGGGCCTTTGTTGCGGTTGGCGACGTTAGGGTTTAAGTCGGCTTCGTTGCCGCCATTGTTAAACTTGCCGATCCGCGCGTGGCGCTCCGACTGGCGCGCCAGCAGGTCAATCTCTTTGAAATCTTTCCCTTCTTTGTGCTCCTTCATGATGAGCTGGCAGTAGCGTGCGGCGGTGGTGAGCTGCATCTGATCCAGCGGCCCATAGTCACCCCACTTGTCGCGTTTTTTCCAGCTGTGAACGGTTGCAACTTTCTCGCCCAGCATTTCAGCTATGCGGGCTACGCGGTATCCCTGAAAGTACAGCAGCATGGCCTGCCGACGGGGATCGAGATCTGCGGGTGTCAGTGTGGTGTTCATGGCACAAACCTACAGCCTTGAATGAAGGCTTTCCCCGCCTGCGGTTTGTGTGGTTGTCGGTACAAATACCGCGCATTGTTTCACTGCCCCCATCACCGCAACCATAAGGCTCCAGTAAGTTTTTTCTAACGGAGCACGGCTCATGACAGTGAAAGCAAAGCGTTTTCGCATCGGGGTGGAAGGTGCCACCACCGACGGACGCGAAATCCAGCGTGAATGGCTGGAACAGATGGCAGCCAGCTACAACCCGGCGGTGTACACCGCGCTGATTAACCTTGAGCACATCAAGTCTTATCTGCCGGACAGCACCTTTAACCGCTACGGCAAGGTGACGGCGCTGTTTGCTGAAGAAATCACGGAAGGTCCGCTGGCGGGCAAGATGGCACTGTATGCCGACGTTGAGCCAACGGAGTCCCTGGTGGAACTGGTGAAAAAAGGCCAGAAATTATTCACCTCTATGGAAGTCAGCCCGAAGTTTGCTGATACGGGCAAAGCCTACCTGGTCGGCCTGGCTGCTACAGATGACCCTGCCAGTCTGGGCACTGAAATGCTGACATTCAGCGCCAGTGCAGCCCATAACCCGCTGGCAAACCGCAAGCAGAATCCTGCCAATCTCTTTACCGCTGCAGAGGAAACGGTGATCGAACTGGAAGAAATCCAGGAGGACAAACCGTCCCTGTTTGCCCGTGTCACGGCGCTGTTTACCAAAAAAGAGCAGTCCGATGACGCCCGGTTCTCTGATGTGCATAAGGCCGTGGAACTGGTCGCTACTGAGCAGCAGAACCTGAGCGCACGCACCGAAAAATCCCTGTCTGAGCAGGAAGAACGTCTGTCTGAGCTGGAGACTGCCCTGCAGGCACAGCAGACCGCCTTTAACGAACTGGTGAATAAGCTGAGTCATGAAGACAGCCGCCAGGACTACCGCCAGCGTGCAACAGGCGGTAACGCCCCCGCTGACACTCTGACCAATTGCTGATGGAGCACAAAACCTGATGAAGAAGAATACCCGCTTTGCTTTTAACGCTTACCTGCAGCAGCTGGCGCGTCTGAACGGTGTGGCAGTTGAAGAACTGTCCAGCAAGTTCACCGTGGAGCCGTCTGTGCAGCAGACGCTGGAAGACCAGATCCAGCAATCCGCCGCTTTCCTGACGCTGATTAACGTCACGCCAGTGACCGAGCAGTCTGGTCAGCTGCTGGGGCTGGGTGTTGGCAGCACCATTGCCGGAACCACTGATACCACCGCAAAAGAGCGTGAGCCTGTCGATCCGACGCTGATGGTCGATGTGGAATACAAATGCGAGCAGACCAACTTTGACACGGTGCTGACCTACGCGAAGCTGGACCTGTGGGCGAAGTTTCAGGATTTCCAGGTGCGTATTCGTGACGCGATCGTGAAACGTCAGGCACTGGACCGCATCATGATCGGCTTTAACGGCGTGAAGCGTGCGAAAACCTCAAACCGTAGCGAAAACCCGCTGCTGCAGGATGTGAATAAAGGCTGGCTGCAGAAAATCCGTGAGGATGCACCGGATCACGTCATGGGCAGCACCACCACGGGCGGTGAAACCACACCGGGTGCGGTGAAAGTCGGGAAAGGTGGCGAATATGCCAACCTGGACGCCGTGGTGATGGATGCCGTCAATGAGCTTATCGACGTGGTCTACCAGGACGATGACGATCTGGTGGTGATTTGCGGTCGTGAACTGTTGTCTGACAAGTATTTCCCACTGGTCAACAAAGAGCAGGAAAACAGTGAAAAACTGGCTGCCGATATGATCATCAGTCAGAAACGCATGGGTGGCCTGCAGGCCGTGCGTGCGCCGTTCTTCCCGCCGAATGCACTGCTGATCACCCGTCTGGATAACCTGTCCATCTACTGGCAGGAAGACACCCGCCGCCGTTCAGTTATCGACAACCCGAAACGTGACCGGATTGAAAACTTTGAATCCGTTAATGAAGCCTATGTGGTTGAGGACTACCGCTGCGCCGCACTGGTGGAAAACATCCAGATTGGTGATTTCAGCGCCGCCGCAGCCGAAACCGGAGCGTAATCCATGAGCCTGAGTCCCGCACGGCAGCATCGCCTGCGCGTTCAGGCTGAACAGGCCGCCCGCGAGGGCGGCAGTGTTCGCCACGCATCGGGCTATGACCTGATGCTGCTGCAACTGGCGGAAGACCGCCGCCGTCTCAAGGGCGTTCAGTCCACGGTCAAAAAAGCGGAAATCAAGGTGGAGCTGCTGCCGAAGTACGCCGCCTGGGCAGAGGGTGTCCTGGCTGCCGGAGGCGCTCAACAGGATGACGTGCTGATGTACGTGATGCTGTGGCGCATTGATGCCGGAGATTATGCCGGGGCGCTGGAGATCGGGCGTCATGCCCTGCGTCATGGCTGGGTGATGCCGCTGGGTAACCGCAACGTGCAGACCGTGCTGGCAGAGGAAATGGCAGACGCCGCGCAGAGCGCAATGCTTGCCGCCACCGGCTTTGATGCCGATCTGTTGTTGCAGACGCTGGAGCTGACAGACGGTCTGGATATGCCGGACCAGTCACGGGCGCGTCTGCATAAAGCGATTGGCGCTGTCCTGAGTGAAAGCAATCCGGCTTCCGCCCTTAATCATCTCAACCATGCGTTACAGCTTGATCCCCGCTGTGGCGTGAAAAAAGACAAACAGCAGCTGGAGCGCAGACTGCGCAATGACAGCCGCTGACAGAACGTGCCCCCGCGCACGGGCGGCACGGGGTGGCGAAAGGCACTGCCACATCAAAACCCCGTCCACCGCCCTCTATTTCAGGAGAAAGCAGCATGAAGTTTGTTGCGCCAGAACAGGCACCGGAACAGGCGGAAATCATCAGAAATACGCCGTTCTGGCCTGATGTGGACCTGTCGGAGTTTCGCAGTGTCATGCGCACTGACGGCACGGTGACGCAGCCGCGTTTAAAGCAGGTTGCGCTGTCGGCAATTTCGGAGGTCAACGCAGAGCTGTATGAGTTTCGCAGACGTCAGCAGATGCTGGGGTATGTGTCGCTGGCTGAGGTTCCGGCGGAACAGCTGGACGGCAAAAGTGAGCGCATTCAGCACTATTTCAACGCGGTTTACTGCTGGGCACGCGCCATGCTCAACGAACGATACCAGGACTATGACGCCACGGCATCCGGTGTGAAGCGAGGCGAGGAACTGGCGGAATCCAGCGGTGATTTGTGGCGTGACGCCCGCTGGGCCATCAGTCGGGTGCAGGATGCGCCGCACTGCACAGTGGAGCTTATCTGATGAAAGTGCGTGCGCATCAGTATGACACGGTGGACGCGCTTTGCTGGCGTCATTACGGGCGCACGCAGGGTGTCACGGAGCAGGTACTGAAGGCAAATCCGGGGCTTGCCGAATATGGCCCCTTTTTACCTCACGGGCTGCAGGTGGAGCTGCCGGACATTCCGACCACCACCACCGTGCAGACCGTCCAGCTATGGGACTGAATTATGACGCTTGAGCGAATCAGCGCCTTTATCACGTACTGCATCGCCGTTGTGCTGGCCTGGCTGGGCGATTTGTCCATCAAGGATGCCTCAACGCTGGGCGGCCTGATGATTGGTGTGCTGATGCTGGCTATCAACTGGTACTACAAACACAAAGCCTACCAGCTTCTGCGCGACGGGCAGATCTCGCGGGAGGACTATGAATCCATCAATCGTTAAACGCTGCCTTGTCGGGGCCGTGCTGGCTATTGCTGCCACGCTGCCGGGGTTTCAGCAGCTTCACACCTCCGTGGAGGGGCTGAAACTGATTGCCGATTACGAAGGCTGTCGTCTGCAGCCGTATCAGTGCAGCGCGGGCGTCTGGACCGACGGCATTGGTAACACGTCAGGCGTCATTCCCGGCAAAACCATTACGGAACGACAGGCAGCAGAAGGACTGATTTCCAACGTGCTGCGTGTGGAGCGGGCGCTGGAAAGGTGTGTGAAACAACAGCCGCCGCAGAAGGTATATGACGCTGCGGTGTCGTTTGCCTTCAACGTGGGAACGGGCAATGCCTGCAGTTCCACGCTGGTGAAATTACTCAATCAGCGGCGCTGGGCGGATGCGTGCCGACAGTTGCCGCGCTGGGTTTATGTAAAAGGTGTGTTTAATCAGGGGCTGGATAACCGCCGTGCGCGGGAGATGGCCTGGTGTTTACAGGGAGCAAACTGAAATGAAAAAGAAATTAATCAGCGGGCTGTTTCTGATGTTATGGATGGCGCTGTTAATCGCCGCAATGGTGTATCCGCAGGGGATTTTTCCGGTACTGGCAGCATCTGGTGTCTGGGTAGCCTGTCTGCTGACATGGGCAGTAATTCCGGTATCACTGGCTGCGTTAATTAAGAACGGCCCGCTCTGGCAGGAGTTGAGGGCATCTTTGCTGAAGACAATTACCCGAAAAGAAAACGTATTTATCAGTTGGATGATGCGATTGCTGATTGTCGTCAGTCTCGCCTGGACGGGATGGGCTATTACCCTGGTCTTTTATCTACTGACCGTTATTGCCTTCTGGATCACCCGTAATCAGATGGCACAACAGGTAGCAGCATGAACCGGTTGCTGCTGGTTGTGCTGGCGTTATTACTGGCGGCGCTGGGCTGGCAGACGTGGCGGCTGGCTGATGCCAGCCAGACCATCAGCACGCAGGCAGATGAGCTTCGGAGCAAAAGCCAGGCACTGGCAAAGAGCAACAGCCAGCTTATCAGCCTGTCCATTCTGACAGAAACCAACAACCGGGAGCAGGCGCGACTCTATGCCGACGCAGAACAGACCAGCGCACTACTGAGACAACGACAACACCGGATTGAGGAACTGAAACGTGAGAACGAGGATTTACGCCGCTGGGCTGATACTCCTTTGCCTGCTGACATTATCCGGCTGCGGAAACGTCCGGCATTCACCGGAGGTGCAGCTTACCGTCAGTGGTTGTCCGCGAGTGACGCCGTGTCGGCTGGATCAGGCAACGCCGCGCACTAACGGTGATCTGAACGCGTTGCTGGATGAAACGGAGGCCGCCTGGGCGGTCTGTGCAGACAAAGTGGACATGATTATTGCGTGTCAGGAGCGAAACAGTGAACAAACCACAATCCCTGCGCCACGCCCTCAATAAAGCGGTGCCTTATGTCCGCAATAACCCGGACAAACTGCATCTGTTTGTGGATAACGGTTCGCTGGTTGCTACGGGGGCCAGCTCTATGTCATGGGAGTACCGTTACACCCTGAACGTGGTGATTGAGGATTTCAGCGGCGACCAGAATCTGCTGATGGCCCCGGTTTTGCTGTGGCTGCGTGATAACCAGCCCGATGCCATCAATAACCCGGCGTTACGGGAAAAACTATTCACCTTTGAGGTGGATATTTTGCGTAACGATGTCTGTGATATCAGCCTTAACCTGCAACTGACGGAGCGTGTGCTGGTCAGCACTGACGGCAGTGTGTCGAGTGTTGAAGCTGTAGCGGAACCCGATGAACCTGAAGAAATGTGGACGGTGAAACGTGGCTGAACTGCAGAAGGTGGACGACTGGCTGAGTGCTTTGCTGGCGAATCTGGAACCAGCCGCAAGAAGCCGCATGATGCGCCAGCTGGCGCAGGAACTGCGCCGGACACAGCAGCAGAATATCAGAATGCAGCGCAATCCAGATGGCAGCAGTTATGAACCTCGACGGGTAACAGCACGCAGTAAAAAGGGGCGCATCAAACGTCAGATGTTTGCAAAGCTGCGCACCACAAAATACCTGAAAACTGCCGCCAGCGCCGACTCTGCCAGCGTACAGTTTGAAGGCAAGGTGCAGCGTATTGCCCGTGTTCACCATTACGGCCTGCGTGATCGCGTCAGTCGCAAAGGACCGGAGGTCCGTTACGCAGAGCGCCGCCTGCTGGGTGTAAATGATGATGTTGAGGCAATGACCCGCGACATGATTCTGCAATGGCTGGCGGGGTGATCTTTGTATCAGCACTGATACAAGTTGCAGCACTGCCGCCTTTCTTCCCCTGATGGCAACCTTTCCCTATGAACGCACAATTAACCGAAATCATGCGCCTTATCACCAACCTGATCCGCACAGGGGTAGTCACCGAAGTGGACAGGGAAAACTGGCTTTGCCGGGTGAAAACGGGCGAGCTTGAAACCAACTGGATCAGCTGGCTGACGCTGCGTGCCGGGAATGCCCGCACATGGTGGCGACCATCGGAAGGTGAGCAGGTGGTGCTGCTGAGTCTGGGCGGCAATCTGGAAACCGCCTTTGCGTTACCCGCCATCTATTCGAATCAGTTCGCGCCACCGTCGACGTCGGCGGACGCCTGCGTGACAGAACATCCTGACGGTGGCTGGTTTGAATACGAACCCGCCACCGGGCGCTGGTATGTCAGGGGCATCAAATCAATGGTCATTGAGGCCGCTGACAACATCACCATGAAAACCAGTGAGTTTGTACTGGAGGTTGACCGCACGCGCATTAACAGCGAAGTGGTGATCAATGGTGGCGTTACCCAGGGCGGCGGAGCGATGAGTTCTAACGGGATCGTGGTTGATGCGCATCAGCATACTGGCGTCCTGAAAGGCGGCGATACAACCGGAGGCCCGGTATGACGCTGTATATCGGCATGAGTCAGAGCAATGGAAAAGCTATTACAGACACGGACCATCTGCGCCAGTCGGTGCGGGACATTTTGCTGACGCCACAGGGTAGCCGCATTGCCCGTCGGGAATATGGATCCCTGCTGTCGGCGCTGATAGACCAGCCACAAAATCCGGCATTGCGCCTGCAGGTCATGTCGGCAGTGTATGTGGCGCTGAGTCGCTGGGAGCCACGGCTGACGCTGGATTCCATCACCATCAACAGCAACTTTGACGGTTCTATGGTGGTGGAGCTGACCGGGCGGCGGAATAACGGTGTGCCTGTATCCCTTTCCGTATCAACAGGAGCAGAGAATGGCAGTGATTGACCTTTCGCAGTTGCCTGCGCCGCAGATTGTGGATGTGCCGGACTTTGAGACGCTGCTTGCCGAACGCAAGGCAGAATTTGTGGCGCTTCATCCGAAAGATGAGCAGGAAGCAGTGATCCGCACGCTGGAACTGGAATCTGAACCCGTCACCAAATTGCTGCAGGAGAACGCTTACCGTGAGTTGCTTCTGCGCCAGCGCATTAACGAAGCCGCGCAGGCGGTGATGGTGGCTTACGCGATGGGCGGCGATCTTGACCAGCTCGCTGCCAACTACAACGTGAAACGCCTGACGGTGACGCCTGCTGATAATGACGCTGTGCCACCCGTTGCGGCTGTGATGGAAAGCGATGAAGCGTTACGCCTGCGTGTGCCTGCAGCCTTTGAAGGGCTTTCAGTCGCGGGGCCAACTGCAGCTTATGAATTTCATGCCCGAAGCGCCGACGGTCGGGTGGCGGATGCCAGTGCAACCAGCCCGGCACCTGCAGAGGTGGTGCTGACTGTCCTTAGCCGTGAAGGCGATGGAACTGCAGAAAAAGACCTGCTGGACGTGGTGGAAAAATCTCTGAACAGTGAGAACGTCCGCCCGGTGGCTGACCGTCTGACGGTTCGCAGCGCAGAAATCATCCCGTACCGGGTGGATGCCACCATTTTTCTCTATCCGGGGCCGGAAGCCGAGCCGGTAATGGCAGCGGCAAAAGCCAGCCTGCAGAAGTACATCGCCAGTCAGACGCGGCTTGGTCGGGATATTCGCCGTAGCGCCATTTTTGCCGCCCTGCATGTTGAGGGTGTGCAGCGTGTGGAGCTGGCTTCGCCGCTGGCGGATGTGGTCCTGAACAAAACGCAGGCGGCATCATGTACTCAGTGGAGCGTGACCAACGGGGGAACGGATGAATAGTCTGCTGCCACCGGGTTCAACTTCACTGGAGCGACGACTGGCGCAAACCTGCAGTGGGATTTCTGATCTGCAGGTGCCGCTGCGTGACTTGTGGAATCCGGCAACCTGTCCGGTCAGTTTCCTGCCTTATCTCGCCTGGGCGTTCTCTGTGGATCGCTGGGACGAGAGCTGGACAGAAAGCGTCAAGCGCCAGGTGGTGAAGGATGCTTTTTATATTCATCAGCATAAAGGAACCACCAGTGCCGTGCGGCGGGTGGTGGAGCCGTTCGGCTTTCTGATCCGCATTATTGAGTGGTGGCAGACCGGAGAGGCACCGGGCACGTTTCGCCTGGATATCGGCGTGCAGGACCAGGGCATCACTGAAGATACCTATCTGGAACTTGAGCGACTGATAAGCGATGCCAAACCATGTAGCCGTCACATGATCGGCATGTCCATCAATCTGCAGACCAGCGGTCCGCATTGGGTGGGGGCCGCCAGCTATCTTGGCGAAGAAATCACGATCTATCCGTATATCAACGAAACAATTATTTCCGGCGGCACCGCGCATGAAGGCGGGGCGGTCCATGTTATTGACACAATGAGAGTGAATCCATGAGCACAAAATTTTATACCCTGCTGACGGATATTGGCGCGGCGAAACTTGCCAGCGCCGCCGCGCTCGGTGTGCCGCTAAAAATTACCCATATGGCGGTGGGCGATGGCGGCGGAGTATTGCCGACGCCGGACGCAAAGCAGACTGCACTGGTAAATGAGAAACGCCGGGCTGCGCTGAATATGCTCTATATCGACCCGCAGAACAGCAGCCAGATTATTGCTGAACAGGTGATCCCTGAAAACGAGGGCGGTTGGTGGATACGTGAAGTGGGCCTGTTTGATGAGTCAGGGGCATTGATTGCCGTGGGGAACTGCCCGGAAAGCTATAAACCGCAACTGGCTGAAGGCAGCGGGCGCACCCAGACCGTGCGCATGGTGCTGATAACCAGCAGCACGGACAATATCACCCTGAAAATCGACCCTGCCGTTGTGCTGGCAACCCGCAAGTATGTGGATGACAAGGCACTGGAGCTGAAGGTGTACGTGGATGATCTGATGGCAAAACATCTTGCCGCACTGGACCCGCATTCACAGTACGCGCCAAAAGCCAGCCCGACGTTTACCGGAACCCCCAAAGCACCAACGCCAGCGGCGGGGAATAATACCACGCAACTTGCGACCACCGCGTTTGTTCAGGCGGCACTGAAGGCCCTTATTAATGGTGCGCCAGCCACGCTGGACACGCTGAAAGAAATAGCCGCAGCCATAAACAATGACCCGAAATTCAGCACCACCATTAACAATGCGCTGGAACTAAAAGCGCCACTGTCAAGTCCGGCACTTACCGGGACGCCAACAGCGCCGACTGCGGCACAGTCGGTCAACAATACACAGATTGCCACCACGGCGTTTGTTCAGGCGGCACTGAAAGCCCTGATTAATGGCGCGCCCGCCACGCTGGACACGCTGAAAGAAATAGCCGCAGCCATTAATAATGACCCGAAATTCAGTACCACCATTAACAATGCGCTGGCACTGAAAGCGCCACTGTCGAGTCCGGCACTCACCGGAACGCCAACAGCACCTACAGCGGCACAGTCGGTCAACAATACACAGATTGCCACCACGGCTTTTGTGAAATCGGCAATTGCGGCAATGGTGGGTTCTGCACCTGCTGCACTGGATACACTGAACGAACTGGCGGCGGCGCTGGGAAATGACCCGAACTTTGCCACGACAATGTTGAATGCTCTGTCAGGTAAACAACCGCTGGACAATACGCTGACTAATTTGAGTGGAAAGGATGTTGCTGGTCTTCTCGCGTACCTTGGTTTGGGAGAAGGTTCAGCATTACCTGTAGGTATCCCTGTTCCGTGGCCTTCTTCCACTCCACCGACAGGCTGGTTGAAATGCAATGGTGCTGCCTTTGATAAGGTGAAATATCCCCGACTTGCTACAGCATATCCATCAGGAAAAGTACCCGATCTTCGTGGCGAGTTTATTCGTGGCTGGGATGACGGGCGTGGCGTGGACAGTGGGCGAGCGTTATTGAGTGCTCAGAGCGATACGCTGCAAAATATTACAGGGAGCTTTTTGGATATGACCACGGGGCCAAATAATAATACTGTCGGCGTATTTACCTCTTCAACATTGACACCAAATCTCGCATCAATTGCGACAGGTGGTACATATAAACAGGCGAATTATTATTTTGATGCATCACGTGTTGCCAGAACATCAACGGAAACACGTGCGCGAAATATTGCATTTAACTATATAGTGAGGGCTGCATAATGGATAATGCTGTATTAAATAACGAGTTTATTGCCACGAAGGCGGGGGATATTACTGTCTATAATTATAATGGTGAAACACGAGAATATATTTCCACATCAACTGAATATCTTGCTGTTGGTGTCGGTATTCCGGCATGTTCCTGTTTAGATGCACCAGGAACATATAAAGCTGGTTATGCCATCTGCCGCTCTGCGGATTTAAACTCATGGGAATATGTGCCAGACCATCGCGGTGAAACTGTCTATAGCACCGAAACGGGAGATGCCAAAGAAATCACAAATCCGGGTGATTACCCTGAAAATACAACCAATATCGCCCCGTTAACGCCATATGATAAATGGGATGGTGAGAAATGGGTGACGGATACTGAAATACAACATCGCGCCGCAGTAGAAGCGGCAGAAACACAGCGTCGGTCACTGATTGATACTGCAATGGCTTCCGTTAGTTTGATTCAACTGAAATTACGGGCCGGAAGAAAATTAACTGATGCAGAAACAGTAAAACTTAATGCTGTTCTTGACTACATCGATGCAGTGACGGCAACAGATATCAGCACTGCCCCTGATATTGCCTGGCCCGAACTACCAGAATTTTAAATTCCTGCCCCGCGTCTGCGGGGATTTTTTCACCCTGCCGTTGTGCCATTTTCCATACAAGCCCCATCGCGTGCACCCTGCGCGTATCAACCAGAACATAGGCAGACCCCCTCTACAACCGGAGAGACTGCCTTATGGCTCAGGATTACCACCACGGGGTGCGCGTTGTTGAAGTCAACGAAGGCACCCGATCCATTACCACGGTGAGCACCGCCATCGTGGGTATGGTCTGCACGGGCGATGATGCCGATGCAAAAATGTTTCCTCTTAATAAACCCGTGCTGATCACTGATGTACTGACCGCCAGCGGTAAAGCGGGTGAGTCCGGCACGCTGGCCCGTTCGCTGGATGCCATCGCTGACCAGGCAAAACCCGTGACCGTTGTTGTGCGTGTGCCGCAGGGGGAAACGGAAGAAGAAACCACGACTAATATCATCGGCGCAGTGACCGCTGAAGGTAAAAAAACAGGCATGAAAGCCCTGTTATCTGCCCAGACACAGCTCGGCGTTAAACCGCGCATTCTCGGCGTGCCAGGTCACGATAACAAAGCCGTTGCGACTGAGTTGCTGAGTGTGGCGCAAAGCCTGCGTGGGTTTGCCTACCTGTCAGCGTATGGCTGCAAGACGGTACAGGAGGCGATCACTTACCGTGAAAACTTCAGCCAGCGCGAAGGAATGCTGATCTGGCCTGACTTTACTGGCTGGGACACGGTGCTGAATGCCGAAGCAACGGCATATGCCACCGCTCGTGCGCTTGGTCTGCGTGCCAAAATTGATGAGCAGACCGGGTGGCACAAAAGCCTGTCCAACGTGGGCGTGAACGGTGTCACCGGAATTTCTGCTGATGTGTTCTGGGATCTGCAGGACCCGGCAACCGATGCAGGTCTGCTGAACCAGAATGACGTCACCACGCTTGTGCGCAAGGATGGTTTCCGCTTCTGGGGTTCCCGCTGTCTGAGCGATGATCCGCTTTTTGCTTTCGAAAACTACACCCGCACGGCGCAGGTGCTGACGGACACGATGGCAGAAGCGCACATGTGGGCGGTGGATAAACCGCTGAACCCGTCGCTGGCGCGCGACATTATCGAAGGTATCCGCGCCAAAATGCGTAGCCTGGTCAGTCAGGGCTATCTCATTGGTGGTGATTGCTGGCTGGATGAGTCGGTGAACGATAAAGACACGCTGAAAGCCGGGAAGCTCACCATCGACTACGACTACACGCCAGTGCCGCCACTTGAAAACCTGATGCTGCGTCAGCGCATCACCGATCAGTACCTGGTGAATTTCTCCAGCCAGGTCAGCGCGTAAGGGGACAACATGGCTTTACCACGCAAATTAAAACACCTGAACCTGTTTAACGACGGGAACAACTGGCAGGGGATCGTTGAGTCGCTGACGCTGCCGAAATTCACCCGCAAATATGAGAAGTATCGCGGCGGCGGTATGCCGGGGGCGGTGGATGTGGATTTGGGACTGGATGACAGTGCACTGGATACAGAATTTTCGATTGGTGGTACTGAGCTCCTGCTGTTTAAGCAGATGGGCAAAGCCACGGTGGATGGTATCCAGTTGCGCTTTACCGGCTCTATCCAGCGTGACGATACCGGGGAAGTGCAGGCCGTGGAGCTTGTGGTGCGTGGGCGTCACAAAGAAGTGGATTCCGGCGAGTGGAAGACGGGCGAAAGCAACACCACCAAAGTGACCAGTACCAACAGCTACGCGAAGCTGACCATCAATGGTGAGGTGCTCTATGAAGTGGACCTTATCAACATGGTGGAAATTGTGGACGGTGTGGACCTGATGGAAGCGCACCGCAACGCCCTCGGCCTCTGATGTATCTGAACGGCGCGGGATACCGCGCCAGAACCCAATTTACAGGACAGCAAAATGAGTGATAAGCAGACTGAAAAGACCATTCAACTGGATACCCCTATCAAGCGCGGTAAAACAGAAATTACCGAAATTGTGCTGCGTAAGCCGCAGTCCGGTGCACTGCGCGGTACACGCCTGCAGGCTATTATGGATATGGATGTGAACGCGATGATGACCGTGATCCCCCGCATCTCCAGCCCGGCACTGACTGCACAGGAAATTGCAGAGATGGACCCGGCAGATCTCACTGCCATGTCGGTTGAGGTTGTCACTTTTTTGTTGAAGAAGTCGGTGCTTGCCGGTTTACCGACAGCCTGACGGTTGACGATCTGGTGGCAGATATCGCCACCATTTTTCACTGGCCGCCATCCGTTACTGACGTTATGCCGCTGACCGAAGTGCTGGAATGGCGGTATAAAGCGATTCAGAGAAGCGGGGCCAACGATGAGTGATAACAACCTGCGTCTGCAGGTCATTCTTAATGCGGTTGACAAACTCACCCGCCCATTCCGTGCTGCACAGGCCAGTTCGAAAGAGCTGGCTGGCACAATTCAGAATACCAGAAACAGCCTCAAAGAACTGAATAAGCAGGCTGGCAGAATTGATGAGTTTCGCAAGACGCGCTCGCAACTAGCCATAACAGCCAACAACCTGAACGCAGCCCGCGAAGAGGCGGCAAAACTCGCCACACAATTTGCTGCCACTAACAGGCCAACCGCCGCGCAGGCAAAGTTATTCAGTCAGGCCAAAACACGAGTACAGGAACTTCAGCAGACCTATAACGGCTTGTTGGGGGCGGTCCAGAGACAACGTCAGGCACTTAAAGAATCAGGGATTGATACCAGGCAACTCAGTAGTGCCCAGCGAGAACTTAAGAAAAATGCTGAAGAAACAAGGCAGGCACTGGAGGGCCAGCAAAAAGCACTTAAACGTCTGGGTGAACAACAGGCACGGATGAACGCTGCCAGAGAACAATACTCAAGACGGCTTGAAGTGCGCGATCGTATCGCAGGAGCCGGAGCCACCACCACGGCTGCAGGGCTGGCAATGGGCGCGCCAGTGATGGCGGCGGTAAAAAGCTATACCAGCATGGAAGATGCCATGAAAGGTGTGGCAAAGCAGGTCAATGGTCTGCGTGACGATAATGGCAACCGCACTGCGCGTTTTTACGAAATGCAGGATGCCATCAAGGCTGCCAGCGAACAGTTGCCGATGGAAAACGGTGCGGTGGACTTCGCTGCACTGGTTGAAGGTGGTGCGCGCATGAACGTGGCAAACCCTGACGACAGCTGGGAAGACCAGAAACGTGACCTGCTGGCCTTCGCCAGTACGGCAGCAAAGGCGGCAACAGCCTTTGAGCTGCCAGCGGATGAACTGTCAGAAAGTCTGGGGAAAATCGCCCAGCTCTACAAAATACCTACCCGCAATATTGAACAGCTCGGCGATGCGCTGAACTATCTGGATGATAACGCCATGTCGAAAGGGGCGGACATCATTGATGTGATGCAACGTCTGGGCGGTGTGGCTGACCGTCTGGATTATCGTAAAGCGGCGGCACTGGGTTCCACCTTTCTGACACTGGGCGCTGCGCCGGAGGTTGCAGCCAGTGCAGCAAACGCGATGGTGCGTGAATTGTCCATTGCCACCATGCAAAGCAAGAGTTTCTTTGAAGGGATGAATCTGCTGAAACTCAATCCTGAAGTGATTGAAAAGCAGATGACGAAGGATGCGATGGGAACCATCCAGCGTGTACTGGAGAAGGTGAACGCACTGCCGCAGGACAAGCGTCTGTCTGCCATGACCATGTTGTTTGGTAAAGAGTTTGGCGATGACGCGGCGAAACTGGCAAACAACCTGCCGGAACTACAGCGCCAGCTAAAACTGACAGCGGGCAATGATGCGCTCGGTTCGATGCAGAAAGAATCCGACATCAACAAAGACTCACTTTCTGCTCAGTGGTTGCTGGTCAAAACCGGAGCGCAGAACACCTTCAGCAGCCTGGGCGAAACGCTGCGCCAGCCGCTGATGGATATTCTGTACACGGTGAAAAGCGTCACGGGGGCGTTGCGCCGCTGGGTGGAAGCTAACCCGGAACTGACAGGCACACTGATGAAAGTAGTGGCTGTTGTGGCTGCGGTTACCGTAGGCCTCGGCACCTTAGCGGTGGCGCTGGCTGCAGTGCTGGGGCCGCTGGCAGTGATCCGTCTGGGATTCTCTGTGCTGGGTATCAAAACGTTACCTTCCGTTACGGCAGCAGTAACTCGAACCAGCAGCGCGTTGTCCTGGCTGGCTGGCGCACCACTGGCACTGCTGCGACGCGGGCTTGCTTCATCGGGCAACGCAGCGGGTTTACTTACTGCTCCGTTGTCGTCTTTGCGTCGCACGGTATCACTGACGGGAAATGTCCTGAAAACTGTAGCAGGTGCGCCGGTTGCACTTTTGCGTTCTGGATTATCCGGTTTACGTGCTGTTGCTGTGATGTTTATGAATCCACTGGCAGCACTACGCGGTGGGCTGGCTGCCGCAGGCGCGGTGCTGCGTGTGCTCGCATCCGGCCCGCTGGCGATGCTGCGCGTTGCCCTGTATGCCATATCTGGTCTGTTAGGTGCTCTGCTCAGTCCGATAGGTCTTGTGGTTACTGCACTGGCGGGCGTGGCGCTGGTTGTCTGGAAATACTGGCAACCCATCACCGCATTTCTCGGTGGCGTGGTGGAAGGATTCAAAGCGGCGGCAGGTCCCATCAGTGCAGCGTTCGAACCGCTTAAGCCCGTGTTCCAGTGGATTGGCGACAAAGTGCAGGCGCTGTGGGGCTGGTTTACTGATCTGCTGACGCCCGTTAAGTCGACCTCTGCCGAACTGCAGAGCGCAGCGGCAATGGGGCGGCGATTCGGGGAGGCACTGGCGGAAGGGCTGAATATGGTCATGCATCCGCTGGACTCCCTGAAATCCGGCGTTTCCTGGTTGCTGGAGAAGCTCGGCATTGTCAGTAAAGAGGCCGCAAAGGCAAAACTGCCGGAAAGCGTGACGCGTCAGCAACCTGCGACGGTGAATGCAGACGGTAAAGTGATGATGCCATCGGGTGGTTTTCCATCATGGGGATATGGCTTTGCGGGGATGTATGACAGCGGCGGGTATATCCCGCGCGGGCAGTTTGGCATCGTCGGTGAAAACGGGCCGGAAATTGTTAACGGCCCGGCAAATGTGACCAGCCGGAGAAATACAGCTGCACTGGCTGCCGTTGTTGCCGGAATGATGGGCGTTGCTGCCGCGCCAGCAGAGCTTCCACCGTTGCACCCTTTGGCACTTCCCGCGAAAGGTGGAGAAGCAATTGTGAGTCGCGCAGCCACTGTGCCGCTCGTTCAACGGATTGAGGCACCGACGCAGATCATCATTCAGACGCAGCCAGGACAAAGTGCGCAGGATATTGCGCGGGAGGTGGCACGCCAGCTTGATGAACGTGAACGCAGGCTGAAGGCAAAAGCCAGGAGTAACTACAGCGATCAGGGGGGATACGACGCATGATGATGGTGCTGGGATTGTACGTGTTTATGCTGCGCACCGTTCCGTATCAGGAACTGCAGTATCAACGCAGCTGGCGACATGCGGCAAACAGTCGGGTAAACCGACGTCCGTCCACGCAGTTTCTGGGACCGGAAAACGACATGCTGACGCTTTCCGGTGTTCTTATGCCGGAAATAACAGGCGGCAGGCTGTCGTTGCTGGCACTGGAGCAGATGGCAGAACAGGGGAAAGCATGGCCCCTGATTGAAGGCAGCGGCACGATTTACGGCATGTATGTGATTGAGGGACTGAATCAGACTAAAACGGAGTTTTTCCGCGACGGTATGCCGCGCCGGATTGAGTTCACCCTGTCGCTCAAACGAGTGGATGAATCCCTGTCCGATATGTTCGGTGATCTCAGTGCGCAACTGAATAATTTGCAGGACACGGCAACGTCTGCCTTAAGCGATATCAGTAAAACGGTGGGAGGGCTGCTGTCGTGAATTTCAGCTCTGAACTGCTTAACAAAGGCAACAAAACTCCCGCATTCAGCATCAGTATTGAGGGCAGGGATATCACCACTGTGCTGGATAACCGCCTGATGAGTTTGACGCTGACGGATAACCGGGGCTTTGAAGCGGACCAGCTTGATCTGGAGCTGGATGACGCTGACGGAAAAATCGTGCTGCCGCGCCGTGGTGCGGTTATTACGCTGGCGCTGGGCTGGAAGGGGCAGCCGCTTTTCCCGAAAGGGGCATTCACAGTGGACGAGATTGAACACACTGGCGCACCGGACCGCCTGACTATCCGGGCGCGAAGTGCTGATTTTCGGGAAACGCTGAATACCCGCCGTGAAAAATCGTGGCATAAGACCACCGTCGGGGAAGTGGTGAAGGAAATAGCCGCGCGGCACAAGCTGAAGATGGCACTGGGTAAAGACCTGTCGGATAAGCCCGTGGAGCATATAGACCAGACTAATGAGAGTGACGGCAGTTTTCTGATGCGGCTGGCGCGACAGTACGGTGCCATCGCGTCGGTGAAAAATGGCAATCTGTTATTCATCCGGCAGGGGCAGGGCAAAAGCGCCACTGGTAAACCTCTGCCAGTGATCACTATCACACGCAAGGACGGCGACAGTCACCGATTTACCCTGGCAGATCGCGGAGCCTACACGGGCGTAATTGCCAGCTGGTTGCATACCCGCGAACCTGCGAAGAAAGAAAGCACCACGGTGAAGCGTAAGCGCAGAACTAAGAAGCAGAAGAAAGAGCCGGAAGCGAAGCAGGGCGATTACCTGGTGGGTACGGATGAAAACGTGCTGGTACTTAATCGCACTTATGCCAACCGGAGCAACGCTGAACGGGCAGCGAAAATGCAGTGGGAACGCCTGCAACGCGGCGTTGCGTCATTCTCGCTACAACTGGCGGAAGGGCGGGCAGATCTTTACACGGAAATGCCAGTGAAAGTTAGTGGCTTTAAACAACCGATAGATGATGCGGAATGGACCATTACGACTCTGACTCATACCGTCAGCCCGGATAATGGTTTTACGACCAGTATTGAACTCGAAGTGAAGATTGATGATCTTGAAATGGAATAAAGTGTTCTCAATATTGATATTTTGTGTATCATTACAATGATTCTGATAGCAAAGGTAGGGATCTGGATATGATGAATTGTCCAAAGTGTGGTCATGCGGCACACACAAGGAGCAGTTTTCAAGTAACTGAAAGCACCAAAGAGCGTTACTGCCAGTGCCAAAATATTAACTGCGGGAGCACTTTTGTTACCCATGAAACAGTGGTCCGGTTTATTGTGACACCCGCACTGATTGCTACTGCTCCTCCACATCCATTGCCAGGTGGTCAGGGGCATATGAATTTTTGAGAAAGAGAACCTGCTACGGCAGGTTTTTATTCATCTGGGATCTCACCCGTTTCAAGAAAATGTATAAAGCCAAGCTCATCTATGATGATTGTGCCTTTCATCCTGGCTGCCGATACTTTTGATGGGCCTGCATTGTAACCGCAACAGAGCATCTGAAGGCTTTGGGTTACAGAGGTTCTTACCGTTAATCCTTGTTCATTCGCCTTATCAACCAATCTTTCTTTATCTGCTTTCTTAAATCCGGTGAAACACACATCGAATGTATTTTTTTTCGGACCAGACTGCTTAGTGAGATGTGAGTAGTTTTCGGGGAGGAATGACGCGCATTCCTGAATGGCTTGTTCTGGTGAATCGTACTGTTTAAGAATGCGGTCTTTTCGGAAGGTTTTTATTCGATCGGTGTTCTTACAAATGCCCTGTATATGATTTTCGCTATAACTGATGCTCTGTATTGAGTGAACTCCGATACGACCATTTGCATTGATGTAAACAAAGTGAAGTTCTTCCATGTGAAACCTCTTTGCATGATTTCAAGATGGCGACAGGCAAGATGGACGCAAAAGTCTGTCGCCATTTTGCCGCCACTACCAAAGAAAAAGGGGCTACGCTTTTACGTAACCCCTTGATTTATTTGGTGGAGCTGGCGGGAGTTGAACCCGCGTCCGAAATTCCTACATCCTCGGTACTACATGCTTAGTCAGTCTTTACATTCGCTTGCCAGCTGCGGACGGACACGCCACTAACAAACTAGCCTGATTAAGTTTTAACGCTTCAACCCCAGGCAGGGCTTCCACGCGATCTCTTTTGGGTTTGACCTCTCTTGATCCCCGTCCTAAGAGCGGAGGCTAGGGAGAGAGGGCTCTAAGCAGGTTATTAAGCTGCTAAAGCGTAGTTTTCGTCGTTTGCGACTATTTTTTGCGGCTTTTTACGAGGCCAACCGCCCCTCGGCATGCACCTTGGGTTTCGCAAATCCCGTCGAATCCAGAATCAGCCCCAATGTGTAACGTTAAGTATACCAGATTTTCGAGCCCCATGACTAGTCCCAAAGGCGTTACCATCCTGGAATTAGCACCTGCATAGTATGATTTTCTTCGATTAAGCAATGGGATGGCTACATCAGTGTCAGATTTGACAGTCGACAAGATGTTCATTCGCGCCACCGAATGGGGAGGCGCGGTGAGGATTTGATTAGTATCGCTTATGTAGGTTTAACGGTGAGCGTTTTTCATGATACGCGCTTTATCAACCTGCCATTCGCGTTCTTTGATATCAGAACGTTTATCGTGTTGTTTCTTACCTTTCGCGACGCCGATTTTTACTTTGCACCAGGCATTTTTCCAGTACAGGGAGAGCGCCACTACGGTATAACCTTCACGGTTCACTCGGCCATAGAGAGAGTCAAGTTCGCGCTGGTTGAGAAGCAGTTTACGGGTGCGAGTAGGGTCGCATACCACGTGCGTGGAAGCCACCGCCATCGGCGTGATGTTTGCGCCAAACAGGAACGCTTCTCCGTCGCGCAGAAGGACATAGCTGTCGCTAATATTGGCTTTTCCTGCGCGCAGGGATTTAACTTCCCAGCCTTGCAGGGCAAGTCCCGCTTCGAATTCTTCTTCAATAAAGTATTCGTGACGGGCGCGCTTGTTAAGCGCGATGGTCGCTGAACCAGGTTTATGTGCTTTTTTCTTCGTCATAAGCGTCGTGAATCATCGGTAATCTGAAATCGAAAATACCCCATATCAATCCTGCGGGGGACAAGGCTCTATCTTAGCATGAACCGGATGTTACCCAGCGCCGGGATAGCGTTTTTTTTACTGCGGGATAAATGATATTATTTGTTGGATTTTTGTTGATGGAAATTGTTATGCCTCAGATTAGCCGGACCGCACTGGTACCCTACAGCGCGGAGCAAATGTATCAGTTAGTGAATGACGTTCAGTCTTATCCTCAGTTTTTACCAGGGTGCACTGGAAGCCGGATTCTGGAGTCCACTCCTGGGCAGATGACCGCTGCGGTAGATGTGTCTAAGGCTGGGATTAGCAAAACGTTTACAACCCGCAACCAGTTGACCAATAACCAAAGTATTCTGATGAATCTGGTTGATGGGCCGTTTAAGAAATTGATTGGCGGCTGGAAGTTTACGCCGTTGAGCCAGGACGCGTGCCGTATTGAGTTTCATCTCGACTTTGAGTTTACCAATAAGTTGATTGAACTCGCCTTTGGTCGTGTGTTTAAAGAGCTGGCAACTAATATGGTGCAGGCTTTTACTGTTCGTGCAAAAGAGGTCTACAGTGCCAGGTAAAATTGCCGTTGAGGTGGCTTACGCATTGCCCGAGAAGCAATACCTGCAACGGGTAAGATTGCAGGAGGGCGCGACGGTTGAAGAAGCAATTCGCGCAAGTGGTTTGCTGGAACTGCGTACTGATATTGATTTAACTAAAAATAAAGTCGGTATTTACAGTCGTCCGGCCAAACTGAGCGATACCGTGCACGACGGCGATCGGGTGGAGATTTATCGTCCGCTGATTGCCGATCCGAAGGAGCTTCGCAGGCAACGAGCAGAAAAATCGGCGAATAAATAACAACCAGAAAAAAGGTGCTCACTGAGCACCTTTTTTATTCGCTATAAACGGCAAGTTTTATTCGTTGCCAGTCAGCGCAGGTTTGTTATCAATATTGGTCAACACACCGCTGCTGTTAAAGGTCAGCGTCAGCGTTTGCTGCGTTACACCTTCATGACCTGGTTGCTGGCGGAACACATAGAACCAGGTATTTGTACCAAATGGATCAGACATCAGCGGTGTACCCAATGCGTACGCAACTTGTTGTTGCGTCATGCCAACACGTATTTTGGAAACGTCGTTAGCGGTCAGATAGTTCCCCTGGTTGATGTCAGGACGGTAAACCACTCGCTCCAGAGTGGAACAGCCTGCGGTCAACATCAATAGTACTGCTGCGGCAGCAGTCAGCGTTTTACAGCGCATAGTGATTTGATTCCTTTTCGGGCCCGAGCAGTACGTGGCTCATATGTAATATGCCGATGATAATAGACCTTTCATCACTTTAAAACCTTTTGCTTTCCGGTCCTACGGCGTTTTGCTGTCTACTCTGACCGTGAAGCGGTAAAAAAGTTTACGCCGCCAACAGTTCTTTCGCGTTTGCCAGCGTATTGCGTGTAACTTCACTACCGCCCAATAAGCGCGCCAGTTCCTGTAACCGCGCTTTTCTGTCCAGCGACTCCATATGCGTTTCGGTCATCGCGCCATCGGTTTCTTTGCTGACAAAATAGTGTTGATGACCGCATCCTGCGACTTGCGGCAAATGGGTAACACACATCACCTGGGTTGATTCGCCAAGTTGACGTAGCAGTTTGCCGACGACTGCCGCTGTCGGGCCGCTAATTCCCACATCCACTTCATCGAAAATAAGCGCCGGGGTTTCCATTTTCCGTGCGGTAATGACCTGGATTGCCAGTGCGATACGCGACAATTCACCGCCGGATGCGACTTTGGCGATGGGCTGCATTGGTTGGCCTGGGTTGGTGGTTACCCGAAACTCAATACGATCAGCACCGTCAGCGCCCAGGTGGTGCTCGTCAAATTTAACATCAATCGTAAATTGCCCATGCGGCATGGAGAGCGCATGCATACTGTCGGTGATCAGGTGCGCCAACTCATTTGCATAATGCTGGCGTTGCTGGTGTAACGCGCGTGCTGTTTGCAGTGCCTGCTGATGGTGTTTAGTGACTGCCAACGCGAGGGTTTCTTGCGAGTCAGCCTGATCGTCCAGTTGCTGCTGCTCTTCCAGCAGTGATTGATAATACTGTGGTAATGCTTCCGGGCTGACGTGGTGCTTACGTGCCAACGAAATTTGCTTTGAAATACGTTGTTCAAGTTCGAACAACCGATTAGGGTCGAGATCCAGACGATCGCAGTAGTGGCGCAGTTCGTCACTGGCTTCAGCAATCTGGATGGTGGCCTCTTCCAGCATATCAAGTACGCCGGACAGTTTGCTGTCCATACCGATCAATTCGCTGACCAATTGTTTTGCAGTGTAAAGCTGGCTTTGCAGGTTCGCGTCTTCACTGTCGGCCATTAATGCCAGTGCATTCTGGCTGGTAGTCAGCAATTGACCGCTGTTTGCCAGACGCTTGTACTCTTCGTCGATTTGTTCGAATTCGCCGGGCTGCGGATTAAATTCGTTAAGTTCTTTTAATTGGTATTGCAGCAGCTCCGCGCGGGCGGCGCGTTCCTGACTTAATTGTTGATGGTGCGCGAGGTCGCGGCAGCTCTGATGCCACAACTGATAACGTGCGGTCATTTCCTGGAGCAGAGAGGTTTCATTGGCGTAGCCATCAAGCAGGAATTTTTGGTGCTCGGATTTGGTGAGTAATTGATGAGCGTGCTGACCATGGATCTGAATGAGCAACTGACCCAGCTCGCGCAGTTGTGACAGCGGAACAGCCGTGCCGTTGATGAAACCACGGGAGCGACCATCGCTACTGATTACGCGACGAAGCAGACATTCACGGCCATCTTCCAGTTGGTTTTCTTCCAGCCAGCGCAGAGCCGCTGGTGTATCTTTCAGTGAAAAACGGGCGCACAGGTCAGCGCGAGTAGCGCCGGTACGTACCATGTCGGCTTCAGCTCGACCACCGAGACAAAGGCCGAGGGCATCTATCGCGATAGATTTACCCGCGCCGGTTTCACCGGTTATTACGGTCATGCCGCTGTGAAAATCAATCTCAAGCTCACGAACGATAGCAAAGTTGCTGATGGTCAGTTGTGCCAACATAGTCGTTTTCCTGTATGAAAAACCATTACTGTTATTGTGTACAGTATAAACTGGTTTTATATACAGTAAAGAGGCTGGCGAAAAATTAGAATAATTTTTTTGACCAGCCGAGCTTGGTGCTTAATGTGTTGAAATAGCTGTAATCTTTCGGATGAATCAGATTCAGATGGTAATCACAGCGCCGAATCAGGACATCTTCACCTTCCTGAATCGGCAGTGCTATCTGGCTGTCGCAACTGATTTCCAGGTCGTTACGGCGATGCGAAAAACGCAGACGGATGGTGCTGCTGCTGTTTATGACCAGTGGTCGCGCTGACAACGTATGCGGGAACATTGGTACCAGGGTAATCGCATCCAGAGAGGGGGTCAGAATCGGGCCGCCCGCCGACAGGGAATAGGCGGTAGAACCTGTAGGCGTCGAAATAATCAGTCCATCAGAACGCTGAGAAAACGCAAAGATCTCGTCGATGTATACTTCGAATTCAATCATATGCGCCACTTTGCCAGGATGTAGCACCACTTCATTAATCGCGGTGCTGATGCGCTTCTGGCAATCTTGCTGGCAAACTTGCGCCTCCAGCAAAAAACGTTTTTCGCTGATGTAATGACCTTCCAGCACATCGGCTAACTGTTGCTGGGCGTTATCGGGATCAAGGTCGGTCAGGAAACCCAGGTTGCCACGGTTAATGCCGATAACTTTGATGTCATAGCGGGCGAGCGTGCGCGCTGCGCCGAGCATATTACCGTCGCCGCCAACAACTACTGCGAGGTCAGCCAGTTGCCCAATCTCGGCGAGTGTGCCAGTTTTCACATTCTTCAGTTGCAGTTCGTGCGCGATTTGCTGTTCGACGATGACCTCGTAACCTTTTGTGCACAGCCAGCGGTAGAGCATTTCATGTGTTGTCAGTGCAGTGGGGTGCCGTGGGTGTCCCACAATGCCAATACACTTGAAATGATTATTCATTTTCCGAGGTCCTTGTTGCGAAGATTGATGACAATGTGAGTGCTTCCCTTGAAACCCTGAAACTGATCCCCATAATAAGCGAAGTTAGCGAGATGAATGCGAAAAAAAACGCGGAGAAATTCATGAGTAGTAAAGAACAGAAAACGCCTGAGGGGCAAGCCCCGGAAGAAATTATCATGGATCAGCACGAAGAGATTGAGGCAGTTGAGCCAGACGCTTCTGCTGGGCAGGTGGATCCGCGCGATGAAAAAATTGCGAATCTCGAAGCTCAGTTGGCTGAAGCTCAGACCCGTGAACGTGACGGCATTTTGCGCGTAAAAGCCGAAATGGAAAACCTGCGTCGTCGTACTGAACTGGATATCGAAAAAGCGCATAAATTCGCGCTGGAGAAATTCATCAACGAATTGCTGCCGGTAATTGATAGTCTGGATCGCGCGCTGGAAGTGGCTGATAAAGCTAATCCGGATATGTCCGCGATGGTTGAAGGCATTGAGTTGACGCTGAAGTCGATGCTGGATGTAGTGCGTAAATTTGGCGTTGACGTTATCTCTGAAACCAACGTGCCGCTGGACCCGAATGTGCATCAGGCCATCGCAATGGTGGAATCTGACGACGTAGCACCGGGTAACGTGCTGGGCATTATGCAGAAAGGTTATACGCTGAACGGTCGTACGATTCGCGCAGCGATGGTTACTGTAGCGAAAGCGAAGTAAATGTCAGATGGCCGACCTAAAGTCGGCCATTTTTTAGCTTAAAAAATCCTGCACTTCCAGCCACGGCGTGTTGAAATCATCTATTTTTTCATATTCGCTCATTGGCAGAACGACCACATTATAGGCGTCCGCTCCTTCATTCAGATCAAAAATCTGGTAACCCCGCTTATTGAGTTCGGTCTGGATGCGTTCAAATATCTCGTCAAGGTAACGATCCCCGGCTTCGCAGGCATCGGCGATTTCATCTTCCTGGGTTATTTCGACAAGAAGGCATCTTAATTCCTCAGATGCCGTCAGGTCTTTTGTTAGTTCATAAAAACGATCAGCAGCAAAATTGGCCAGTTCGCCATCTTCATCTTCGCCTTTCCAGTCAACGAGGTGAATTAATTCTTCGCCGCGCAGAACCTGTAAAAATGCCTGTGCCAGATCGCGATTTCCCAGGTCGCCACCACTGCAATCGAGAACGTCTTGCAATCCATACTCGTCCTCATCTTCGTCTTCAAAGATTTCAGGTTGCGTCGAAAGTTGAGAGAAAATAGTGGGCCATAATGTTGGGTTGTGCGGTAAAAAAACGTTGGCGACGACGTTGAGATCGTCCGCAAAATCCTTATCCCATTCAATTACATAATCATCTGACATAGCATCAAGATCCTTTCTTAATGATTGAAAAGGACATTATTGCATCGCTAAGTAAATGACAGGAATTGATGGAATCCTAAAAGATGGCGATAAAAAAGGCGAACCGGAGTTCGCCCTTGTGTTACTCCGCCACACTCTCGCGCAGCGGTTTTACAGGAAAAACTTTTACCTGCTTAATCATATTGTCTTGTACATCGAGAATATCGATATCGTACTCGCCAATACGTACGCGAGTGCCTGCAACCGGGATCTCTTCCAGCGCTTCCAGAATAACGCCATTAACTGTGCGGGCATCATCTTCCGGTAGATGCCAGTTAAAGGCTTTGTTGATTTCTCGCACGTTGGCTGTGCCATCAATAATCACCGAACCGTCGTTTTGCGGCGTGACTTCTTCGGCAAGTGTTGGCGACATCGACGTGGTGAAATCTCCGACAATCTCTTCCAGAATATCTTCGACCGTGACCAGCCCCTGAATGTCTCCGTATTCGTTGACCACCAGACCGACTTTCTTTTTATTGCGTTGAAATTTAACTAATTGCGTACTGAGCGGTGTGCCTTCAGGCACAAAATAGATTTCGTCCGCAGCACGTAGCATGGTTTCTTTGGTGAACTCTTTTTTCTCGGACATGAGTCGCCAGGCTTCGCGTACTCGCAGCATGCTGATGGCGTCGTCCAGCGAATCGCGGTATAGCACGATGCGTCCGTGGGGGGAGTGGGAGAGCTGACGGAGAATCGATTTCCAGTCATCGTTGATATCAATGCCGATAATTTCACTGCGCGGCACCATGATGTCATCAACAGTCATTTTTTCCAGATCGAGCACCGACAGCAGCATATCCTGATTGCGACGGGAAATTTGTGAGCGCGATTCGTGCACAATGGTGCGCAACTCTTCTTTGCTTAAAGAGCCGCTAACCACGATATCGGTTTTGATGCCCATCATGCGCATTAACATGCGGGTAATAGCGTTCAGCAACCAGACCAGCGGCATCATCAAAATTTGCAGCGGCGCTAACAGAAAGCTACTCGGATAAGCGACTTTTTCCGGGTATAGCGCAGCGATAGTTTTCGGCAACACTTCGGCAAAAACCAGCACTACAAAGGTCAGCACGCCGGTCGCAATTGCTACGCCCGCATCACCGTACAAACGCATCCCAACGATGGTGCCGAGCGCGGAAGCGAGGATATTGACCAGGTTATTGCCGATTAATACCAGACTTATCAGGCGGTCTGGTTTACGCAGCAATTTTTCGACGCGCTTTGCCGAACGATTGCCCTGTTTCGCCATATGCCGCAGACGATAGCGGTTGAGTGTCATCATTCCGGTTTCGGAACCGGAAAAATAGGCTGAAATGACCACCATGATGATCAGAATAACGATCAGCGTGGTAGTAGATATGTGTTCCAGGGGAAACTCCTTTTCTGGTTTAGCTGATTAACTGCTGGACAATTCGGCTGCCGAAGTAGGCCATCGTCAGAATGACCGCGCCAGCGACGTTAAACCAGACGACGCGGCGCCCACGCCATCCTTCATGGTAATGCCCCCACAGCAGCACAATATAGACAAACCACGCCACGATAGAGAGCACAGCCTTGTCGATATTCTCCATGCTAAACAAGTTGTGCATGTAGAACAGCCCAGTACAAAGAGTGAGCGTTAACAGCACTACGCCAATCTGTGTGATGTGGAACATTTTGCGCTCGATACTCATCAACGGCGGCATTTCCTGATTAAACGCCAGCTTCTTGTTCTTCAGCTGGTAATCAATCCACGCCAGTTGTAGGGCATACAGGGCGGCGATAATCAGCGTGGCATAGGAAAAGAGTGACAAGCCAATGTGCACCAGCATCCCCGGCGTTGCTTCAAGATGGGTGATGTATTCATTGGGCATGAATGTCGCCAGCGCCAGGTTGATTAGCGCGAAGGCATAGACGATCGGCAATAGCAGCCAGCCGCGGTTGCGGGAAGCCACGATAGTCATCACCGTACAGATCATCAAACTGACCAGCGAACCAACGTTCAGCAGGCTAAGGTTTTGTCCGCTATCACCGCCAGGCAGGATGCGGGCTTCCAGAGCGATTGCGTGGCAGACCAGCGCGATGACCGCAGAAATAATAGCCATTCGCCGCCAGCCGCCGTTTTTTTGCAGCAGACCGGGAACAATCAGCGCGAGGCTGACAGAGTAGGCGACGAGCGCGAGCAGAGCAAAAACGGGCATAGTGATGTCGACAGTTTGAGCAATGAGAAAGAGAAGCAGTATAGCGTCAGGAGAACGCTGCTCCAACCGTTGCATAACAACAAAGACGCCTTCATGTTATACTGCGGCAAAATACAGATGATGTGTCGCGATTGCGGCCAACCGTTTCCACCCCAGGCGAGAGACAATGTTTGATAATTTAACCGATCGTTTGTCGCGCACGCTGCGCAATATCAGTGGCCGTGGACGCCTTACTGAAGACAACGTTAAAGATACGCTGCGCGAAGTGCGCATGGCGCTACTGGAGGCGGACGTCGCCCTGCCGGTAGTGCGTGAGTTTATCAATCGCGTAAAAGAGAAAGCGGTTGGTCATGAAGTTAATAAGAGCCTGACGCCGGGGCAGGAGTTTGTCAAAATCGTCCGTAACGAACTGGTTGCGGCGATGGGCGAAGAGAACCAGACCCTGAATCTCGCCGCACAACCCCCTGCGGTCGTGCTGATGGCGGGCCTGCAAGGTGCGGGTAAAACGACCAGCGTCGGTAAGCTCGGTAAGTTCCTGCGTGAGAAGCACAAGAAGAAAGTGCTGGTGGTTTCTGCCGACGTTTATCGCCCGGCGGCAATCAAACAGCTTGAGACGCTGGCCGAACAGGTAGGCGTCGATTTCTTCCCTTCAGATGTTGGTCAGAAGCCGGTTGATATCGTTAATGCGGCGCTGAAAGAAGCCAAACTGAAATTCTACGACGTGCTGTTGGTGGATACCGCCGGTCGTTTGCACGTTGACGAAGCGATGATGGACGAGATCAAACAGGTCCATGCATCGATTAATCCGGTTGAAACCCTGTTTGTCGTCGATGCCATGACTGGTCAGGATGCCGCGAATACCGCGAAAGCCTTCAACGAAGCGCTTCCGCTGACCGGCGTGGTGCTGACCAAAGTCGACGGCGACGCCCGTGGCGGTGCGGCGCTCTCTATTCGTCACATCACCGGTAAACCGATTAAATTCCTCGGCGTCGGCGAAAAAACCGAAGCGCTGGAGCCGTTCCATCCGGATCGTATCGCTTCCCGTATCCTCGGCATGGGCGACGTGCTGTCGCTGATCGAAGATATCGAAAGTAAAGTTGACCGCGCGCAGGCTGAGAAATTAGCCAGCAAGCTGAAAAAAGGCGATGGCTTTGATCTCAACGATTTCCTTGAGCAATTGCGCCAGATGAAAAATATGGGCGGCATGGCTAGCCTGATGGGTAAGCTGCCGGGTATGGGGCAGATCCCGGATAACGTCAAGTCACAGATGGACGATAAAGTGCTGGTGCGTATGGAAGCCATCATCAACTCGATGACGCTGAAAGAGCGCGCTAAGCCAGAAATCATCAAAGGTTCGCGTAAACGTCGTATCGCCGCCGGTTGCGGTATGCAGGTACAGGATGTTAACCGTCTTCTGAAGCAGTTCGACGACATGCAGCGCATGATGAAGAAAATGAAGAAAGGCGGAATGGCGAAGATGATGAGAAGCATGAAGGGAATGATGCCACCGGGATTTCCTGGTCGCTAAATGACCTTATGCGACAGAGTTATTAACTGCTGATTGCATTTTCTCCAGAAATCAGTAAAATTTTCGGGCTTTTAATATGACACCGGACTCCGTTCCTCGATGGGGTCCGGTTGTTTTATTCACACAAGAGGATGTTATGGTAACTATTCGTTTAGCACGTCACGGCGCTAAAAAGCGTCCGTTCTACCAGGTTGTTGTCGCTGACAGCCGTAATGCACGCAACGGTCGCTTCATCGAGCGCGTTGGTTTCTTCAACCCAATCGCTAGCGAAAAAGAAGAAGGCACTCGCCTGGATCTGGATCGCATCGCTCACTGGGTTGGCCAGGGCGCAACTATTTCTGATCGCGTTGCTGCGCTGATCAAAGAAGTAAACAAAGCAGCTTAATCTGTCACGGTGGTCATGATGAGCAAACAACTCACCGCGCAAGCACCTGTTGATCCCATCGTTTTGGGAAAAATGGGTTCGTCTTACGGTATTCGTGGGTGGCTCAGAGTGTTTTCTTCCACCGAAGACGCCGAAAGCATTTTTGACTATCAGCCCTGGTTTATTCAGAAGGCGGGTCAGTGGCAGCAAGTTCAGCTGGAAAGCTGGAAGCACCACAATCAGGACATGATCATCAAGCTGAAAGGCGTAGACGATCGTGATGCGGCGAACCTGCTGACGAATTGTGAAATTGTCGTGGATTCTTCGCAGTTGCCCCAGCTTGAAGAGGGTGACTACTACTGGAAAGACCTGATGGGCTGCCAGGTAGTGACCACTGAAGGCTACGATCTCGGTAAAGTCGTCGACATGATGGAAACCGGATCTAATGACGTTCTCGTCATTAAGGCAAACCTGAAAGATGCGTTTGGTATCAAGGAACGTCTCGTACCGTTCCTCGATGGGCAGGTTATCAAGAAAGTCGATCTCACTACTCGTTCAATCGAAGTAGATTGGGATCCTGGTTTTTAAACCACCGGATAAACGGTAAAAGACGGCGCTATGTGGATTGGCATAATTAGCCTGTTTCCTGAAATGTTCCGCGCAATTACCGATTACGGGGTAACTGGCCGGGCAGTTAAAAATGGCCTGCTGAACATCCAGAGCTGGAGTCCACGTGACTTCACGCATGACCGGCACCGTACCGTGGACGATCGTCCTTACGGCGGCGGACCGGGGATGTTAATGATGGTGCAACCTTTACGGGATGCCATTCATGCAGCAAAAAGCGCGGCGGGTGAAGGCGCTAAGGTGATCTATCTGTCACCGCAGGGGCGCAAGCTTGATCAAGCGGGCGTCAGCGAACTGGCAACGAATCAAAAATTGATTCTGGTGTGCGGTCGCTACGAAGGTATAGATGAGCGCGTGATCCAAACCGAAATTGACGAAGAATGGTCAATCGGCGATTACGTTCTCAGCGGTGGTGAGTTACCGGCAATGACGCTGATTGACTCCGTTTCCCGGTTTATTCCGGGAGTACTGGGGCATGAGGCATCAGCAACGGAAGATTCCTTTGCTGAAGGTTTGCTGGATTGCCCGCACTATACGCGGCCTGAGGTGTTAGAAGGGATGGAAGTTCCGTCAGTGTTACTGTCGGGCAACCATGCTGAGATACGTCGCTGGCGTTTGAAACAGTCGCTGGGCCGTACCTGGCTTAGAAGACCTGAACTTCTGGAAAACCTGGCTCTGACTGAAGAGCAAGCAAGGTTGCTGGCGGAGTTCAAAACGGAACACGCACAACAGCAACATAAACATGATGGGATGGCGTAAGCCCCCGAGATATCAGTTTACCCAGGATAAGAGATTAAATTATGAGCAACATTATTAAGCAACTTGAACAAGAGCAGATGAAGCAGGACGTACCTTCCTTCCGTCCGGGTGATACCGTGGAAGTGAAAGTATGGGTTGTTGAAGGTTCCAAAAAACGTCTGCAGGCATTCGAGGGCGTGGTTATCGCTATTCGTAACCGCGGTCTGCACTCTGCATTCACTGTTCGTAAAATTTCCAACGGCGAAGGCGTTGAGCGTGTCTTCCAGACTCACTCTCCGGTAGTTGACAGCATTTCTGTCAAACGTCGTGGTGCTGTTCGTAAAGCTAAACTGTACTACCTGCGTGAGCGTACTGGTAAGGCTGCTCGTATCAAAGAGCGTCTTAACTAAGATTTCGCTTAAGCGACATCCTGTTAAGAAGGGCTGGCCAATTGGCTGGCCCTTTTTTTATCTATTGAAATTGTGTTTACGGTGCACTAATCACCACAGCGACGCGACGGTTCTCAGCGCGACCCTGTGCGGTCTTGTTACTGGCGATGGGGTATTTTTTCCCTAAGCCCTGAGTGGTGAGATTGCTGCGAGGAATTTGTCCCCCCTCAGCCCACGCATCGGCGACGACATTTGCCCGCTTCAGCGATAAAGCTTCGTTGTAACTGTCTTCGCCGTAATTGTCGGTATGTCCATCCATACGGGCATGGGTTAAACCTGTGGAGGTCAGTTTTGCGGCCATTGTCTGGATCTGTTGCTGACTTTCCGGGAGCAGTTTGTAGTCATTTTTAGCAAACAGAATGGTATCAGATAAGCCCAGCGACCAGTCGCCAGCGGATTCAGTAAAACCATAAGACTGCATAGCGGCGACTTGTTCTGGAGTAAACTTCCCTTGTGGTGACTGGCAGCCAGTCAGTATCAGTGAAGAGAACACCAGGGGAACTACCAGTTGCTTTATCATGTAGATATTTCCTTGTTATTTCACCAGCTTTTTGGCGCGCTGGTGTTTGGCCTGATACATATTGTGATCGGCCAGCTCTTGTAATTTTTCGGCGGAGGCGTGCTCAATGGTCATAGCGTAACCAATGCTTAATGTCATAGTGGTTTGATGGCCATTATTAAGATCGAATGGGCGATTAAAAATTTGCGAAAGTGCCGTACAAATCCGCTGCACTTCAGATTCCGACTGTACGCCATAGAGGACCATAGCGAATTCATCGCCGCCTATTCGGTATGCCTGATGTCGCAGCCCGCCAAATTCAGCTAATCGTTTTGCCACCTCAATCAAGACCTGATCTCCCGTCGCATGACCCCAGGTATCATTGATATATTTGAAATTATCACCATCAAGAAACAGTAATGCCGACGTTTTTCGGGCGTCGGAACTGTTCATCAACGTGTTGATACCGCTACGAAATGCTGCGCGGTTAGCCAGCCCGGTTAATGGGTCATGTAGCGCGGTACGTAGAAGCTGCGCATTTTTGGCCTGTAAACGAAGCTGCCACTCTTCCATTTCATCCAGCAGACTGTTGAAGTCGAGAGCGAAGCGGTGAAACTCTGCAATACGTTCTTCCGACACTCGTCGGGAAAAATTGCGATTGGAACGCACATCATGTACGACATCGGTGATGTTTTTTAACGCTTCAACCAGACCATTGTGCAAATGGCGGGTGAGGGTAATTGCGATGCCTGATGCCAGCAGAATACATGCAGTCAGGACAGCGAGCGAAAACCAGATAAAATGGCTGATTGAACTGTCGCGTGCGGTTAACTGGACTTCGCCAATGATTTTTCCATTGTGGCGAATGGGTTGAATTACCGGCGCGGGAAAGAGCCAGTGGCTAATGAAATTACTGAATCTATCTCCTGCTTCTCTGGCTGTGTAGTGCCAGGATGCAATGATATTTTGCTGATTATCACGTACTTCAGCGGTTGAAAATTGACCTTGCTGCCCCAGCGCGGCCAGGGTTTCTGTCGCAGCCGGACCATCGGCAAAAACGACCGCTGCTTCCAGACTATAAGTCATGGTTGCTGCGGTGAGCGCCAGGTTTTTTTGCGCGTATTGTTTCAGGGTCAGTACCGACGTCACGGAAAGCAGCAGCCAGATCAGCGTCATGGTGATAAAGATACTGGTCATGCTGATGTTGCGTAATGCTCTTTTAAACGTAGGTCGCTTATTAAGAGAATTATCGTTATCCATCTTTTTTCTTCCGAGCGAGCATTAAGACATCCGGGTTGACCTTAACACCACTCCGCGATAAGGCATCCAGGTTGACGGCAAACCTGACGTTATTATTATTGATGACCAGACAAAATGCGCTGCCAATAATGCACTCGGTATTTTGTTCGGCAATTAATAATAACGCTCTGGACGGATATTGTTCGATTAATTCTGTCTGGAATGTCGGTGACTCGCTGCCAAAATAAAAACCGTTGCAGTCTGAAATCAGTGCTTCTTGTTTGCTGTGAATGATGACGGGCAGATAAGGTAAAGACGTCGCGCCATTATCTTGCAGGGCGGTGCTAAAACGTGAAGATGAAAAAATACATAGTCTTGGCGGGCCAGATATCGTCGGCCAGCGAGTGTAGCTTACGATACCGGAAACCATTAAACGCACATTTTTCGCAACGCCAGTGGTTTCCTGAGCGAGTAATGGCGCGCCTGCCAGAAGGAATAGCGACAGTAAGAACAGTAGGTGAGAAAAGCGCATTCAGTGATCCTCACCATCTTCGCTCGAAACGCATCGAAAATTTTTCAGAATGTTCATTAAAATATCATTATTTTGTGTGGTCGTCATCCAGAAGAGAATTAAAAATCTAATAAGTTAAATCTTATGATTAATTTTGTGGTGGGATTTAAATTAATTGAGTCTCATTGTGCGGGCATTTTCATCAGCTCCTTTTTGCCATACTTCATGCAATTGGCTGGCATTTTCTACATTGTTGCAGCTGGCAGGGAAACTTTTACCGGAAAGCCCTCGGGCATAAGTAAAATCGATTTGGCAGGTTTTCTTTTGCCCTTCGGCATATCCTTTAAGATATATCCCCCGATCAGCCTGTGAATCGTTAAAAGTATCGTCATTTTTTATGGCAACGCCTGATATCGCATCTTCCATACCAACATCATACCAGTCAGTGCTGGTCAAGGTTGGCGCGTGAGTATAGGGATCAATTTGACAACCGCTAATAACCAAGGCTAACAACGGGGCGATAAAGTGTTTCATTGTTTTTTTCTCCTTTTTCAAAGCATAGCGGATTGTTTTTATTATGTGCGTAAATTTATTTTTACATTATTTGGTGATAAAAACGCAATAAAATTGCATGTGTAAACTTTTATGCACGAAATATGGATTGAAATCTTTACTTGTTGTGTTATCGTTGCGTCATCCTCGCTGAGGATCAACTATCGCAAACGAGCATAAACAGGATCGCCATCATGCAAAAAGACGCGCTGAACAACGTACACATTACCGACGAACAGGTTCTGATGACCCCGGAACAGTTGAAGGCAGCTTTTCCGTTAAGCCTGCAACAAGAAGCCCAGATTGCCGATTCGCGTAAAACTATTTCAGATATCATCGCCGGGCGCGATCCCCGGCTGCTGGTGGTGTGTGGTCCTTGTTCCATTCATGATCCTGAAACCGCTCTGGAATATGCTCGTCGATTTAAAGCCCTTGCCGCAGAGGTCAGCGATAGCCTCTATCTGGTGATGCGCGTCTATTTTGAAAAACCACGTACTACCGTCGGCTGGAAAGGGTTGATTAACGATCCCCATATGGATGGCTCCTTTGATGTAGAAGCCGGGCTACAAATTGCGCGTAAATTGCTGCTTGAGCTGGTGGACATGGGGCTACCGTTGGCGACGGAAGCGTTAGATCCAAACAGCCCGCAATATTTGGGTGATCTGTTTAGCTGGTCGGCAATTGGTGCTCGTACCACGGAATCGCAAACGCACCGTGAAATGGCATCCGGGCTTTCCATGCCGGTTGGTTTTAAAAACGGCACTGATGGCAGTCTGGCGACAGCAATCAATGCTATGCGTGCCGCTGCACAACCGCATCGTTTTGTTGGTATTAATCAGGCAGGGCAGGTGGCGCTGCTACAAACCCAGGGTAATCCGGACGGACATGTGATCCTGCGTGGCGGAAAAGCACCGAACTATAGCCCAGCGGATGTCGCGCAATGTGAAAAAGAGATGGAACAGGCGGGACTGCGCCCCTCACTGATGGTAGATTGCAGCCACGGTAATTCCAATAAAGATTATCGCCGTCAGCCTGCGGTGGCAGAATCCGTGGTTGCCCAAATTAAAGATGGCAATCGCTCAATTATTGGTCTGATGATTGAAAGTAACATCCACGAAGGCAATCAGTCTTCCGAGCAACCGCGCAGTGAAATGAAATACGGTGTATCCGTAACAGATGCCTGCATAAGCTGGGAAATGACCGATGCCTTGCTGCGTGAAATTCATCAGGATCTGAATGGGCAGCTGACGGCACGCGTGGCTTAAGAGGTTTATTATGGTTGCTGAGTTGACCGCATTGCGCGATCAAATTGATGAAGTCGATAAAGAGCTGCTGAATTTATTAGCAAAGCGTCTGGAGCTGGTTGCCGAAGTCGGTGAGGTGAAAAGCCGCTTTGGGTTGCCCATTTATGTTCCGGAGCGCGAGGCATCCATGCTGGCCTCGCGGCGCGCAGAGGCGGAAGCCCTCGGCGTGCCGCCAGACCTGATTGAAGATGTGCTGCGTCGGGTAATGCGTGAGTCCTACTCCAGTGAAAACGACAAAGGGTTTAAAACACTTTGTCCGTCACTACGTCCGGTAGTTATTGTTGGTGGCGGCGGGCAGATGGGACGTTTGTTTGAGAAGATGCTGACGCTCTCTGGCTATCAGGTGCGGATTCTTGAACAACATGACTGGGAGCGCGCGGCTGAGATTGTTGCCGATGCCGGTATGGTGATTGTCAGCGTGCCGATTCATGTTACAGAACAAGTTATCGGCAAATTACCACGTTTACCGAAAGACTGTATTCTGGTCGATCTGGCATCAGTAAAAAATGGACCGTTACAGGCCATGCTGGCGGCGCATGATGGTCCAGTGCTGGGGCTTCACCCGATGTTTGGTCCGGATAGCGGCAGCCTGGCGAAGCAGGTCGTGGTCTGGTGTGATGGACGCCAGCCAGAAGCGTACCAATGGTTTCTTGAGCAAATTCAGGTCTGGGGCGCGCGACTGCATCGCATTAGCGCCGTCGAACATGATCAGAATATGGCGTTTATCCAGGCGTTGCGCCACTTTGCCACTTTTGCTTATGGCCTGCATCTGGCAGAAGAAAATGTTCAGCTTGAGCAGCTTCTGGCGCTCTCTTCGCCCATTTATCGTCTTGAGCTGGCGATGGTCGGGCGATTGTTTGCCCAGGATCCGCAGCTTTATGCCGACATTATTATGTCTTCAGAACGTAATCTGGCGTTGATCAAACGTTACTATAAGCGTTTTGGTGAGGCGATTGAGTTACTGGAGCAGGGCGATAAGCAGGCATTTATTGACAGTTTCCGCAAGGTGGAGAACTGGTTCGGCGATTATGCACAACGCTTCCAGAATGAAAGCCGCGTGTTATTACGTCAGGCGAACGATAGCCGCCAGTAATAATCCTGTGCCGGATGATTCACATCATCCGGCTCTTTTCATCAGGTTGGATCAACAGGCACTACGTTCTCACTTGGGTAACAGCCCAATACCTTCATTGAACGGGTGATTTCACCTAACTCTTTCAATGCTTTTTTCATTTCCACTGATTCAAGATTGGCCTGAATATCCAGATAAAACATCTCTTCCCACGGATTACCGTGAATCGGGCGTGATTCCAGACGGGTCATAATCAGATTGTGGTTGCGCAATACCAGCAACGCTTCAACCAGTGCACCAGCTTGTTGCCCGGTAGCCATTAACAGCGTCGTTTTTGCCGGAACCTGGTCAGACACGTTAATGGCTTTACGTGCCAGCACGACAAATCGGGTGAAGTTTTGTCGTTGATTCGCCTCAATGCGCTCCAGCACCTGTAAACCATACAAGGAACCGCCAGCTTCGCTTCCCAGCGCAGCGATATGTGGTGATTTTGCCTGTGCGACTTTTTCCATCGCCGCGGACGTACTCTCGGTATATTCAATCTTCCAGTGTGGATAACGGTTAAGGAATTTACTGCATTGCTGGAACGGCTGCGGGTGGCTGTAGACCGTGTTGATAGTCGATAAATCGGTGGTGCCGGAAACCAGCAAACAATGGTCGATAGTTAACGTCATCTCGCCAACAATCGACAAGCTGGTATGTTGCAGCAGATCGTAAACGTCGTTTATTGCACCGGAGCTGGTATTTTCAATCGGTACGACGGCATAGTCGGCCTGGCCGGTTTCCACCTGATTAAAAATATCGGCAAATTTGGCGCAGCCGCTTTCAATGAATTGCTCAAAGTGACGGGCAGCGTACTGGCGCGCCGCAAGATGCGAATAAGAGCCTTTGGGGCCGAGAAAAGCAATCCGGGCTGAGTGCGGATTAATTTTATTGAGATGTTGCTGGAGCAAAGCCTGCTGAGTTAATACGGAATCTTCAATGATGAGCTGGAACAGGCGAGTAATGTAGTGGGCATCCAGATGGTGTGTTTTACCAAGCGTAATGAGTCTTTCCAGCAAATCGCGCTCACGATCGATATCACGCACCGGGCGATGAGAAAGCAGTTTGGCTTTTCCCACCTCAACGGCCAGCTCGCGCCGCTCTGCCAGTAACGCCAGCAATTTTTCGTCCAGCGTGCTAATTTTCTCGCGCAGCGCCAGTAACGGATTTTCCGATGTCATAGTGTTGCCTTTTTTGTTATCAATAAAAAAGGCCTCCCGATTTGGGAGGCCTTATTGTTCGTCTTCGCATTCTGTTTCACACGACGAAACGCCTCCCATTCAGGGGAAGGTAAAAAAGAATGCGAAGAAAAACGGCGTTTGTTTCATGTTTGTTTCCTTAAGCGACTTCAGTACAGTACCCGTACTGTTTTCATGCTGTCAACAAAAAACGCGCCCGAAGGCGCGTTGGCGATACACTCAATATAAAGGACTACTCTTCTTCAACTTCTTCGACGAAGTTGGCGTCTTTCACCGATGTTGCGGCACGACGTGCTTCGCCTTTGTGCTGCAGTTTATTGAGCTGCCGTTCCAGCTTGTTGATCAATTCGTTAATAGCGGTGTACATATCTTCGTGTTTTGCACTGGCAACCAGAACGCCGTTAGGTGTGTTGATAGTGGCGTCAGCGATGAATCCCTGTGGCTCCTTAGACAGGATGATATGTGGGTTAATCAGATGAGTTTGCCATTTTTCCAGTTTGGCGAGACGGTCTTCGACATGTTGGCGGATAGCCGGAGTAATTTCCATTTGTTTGCTGGTAATGTTCATTGTCATAAATTTTACCTCTTGTCTTCCCGTCTTGGTGAATTCAGCATACCGCTCCTGATGTCAAAATGTGTGATGAAAATCTCATAATTTTGTCACTTTTTGTCAACGAAGTTTTTTTGTGAGAAATCGCAGGAAGAGGTGTTTTTTTACTTGAGGAATGTCTCAAAGCGAGCCATATTTGATAGGATCAGTCGCGACTAAATCGCTTTAGTTAGCGTTCAAATCGAATAAAAAAACGGCAGCTCCAGGGCTGCCGTTTTGCGTATATAACACCTGTTAGGTGTTGCTGCTGTTAGCGGCAATAATTTTCGCGACTTTTTCAGCCTGAGCGTTCATCTGCATCTGGCGGTAAGCATTTTCCATCAGCGGCAGCGCATCACGCGTAGCCTGGGTATCCGGGTAGTCACGCAGCATACCTTCGACGCGGTTGACGACGGCAACCCATGCGCCACGTTCGGTGTAGTACTCTGCAACGGAGTATTCATATTTCGCCAGACGATCTTTCAGGAACACCAGACGTTTGGTTGCATCAGTGGTGTACTGGCTGTTTGGATAGCCGCGGACCAGTTTGGAAAAGTCATTAAACGCAGCTCGTGCATGTTGAGGATCGCGATCGCTACGATCGACGCCAAAGAACCCTTGCAATGCGCTATCATCCAGCGCCATATTGGTCAGGCCACGCATGTACATGACATAATCGATATTCGGATGGGTCGGGTTGAGGCGAATAAAACGATCGATGGCAGCCTGCGCTAACGGCAGATCGGCGTTTTTATAGTAGGCGTAGATGAGATCCAGCTGCACCTGCTGCGAATACGGGCCAAACGGATAGCGATTATCTAACGCTTCCAGTTGCGTTATTGCCTGTCTCCAGTTACCGTCCTGCAGCTTTTGTTGCGCAGTCGCGTAAATTTCATTTGGCGGATTATCAGGTACTTCTTCCTTTGAACCCGAGCAACCCGCCAAAAACAGGCTTAATGTGGCTGCTGCCACCAGATATTTCATGCGCGTCATGACGTTTTGACTTTCCTCAAAATGTATTACGGGAGATTCTCTGTTCCTGCTCCCGGTTAAGACCAGCTACAATAGCACACTATATTAAACGGCAAAGCCGTAAAACCCCAACGATAAACGAAGAAGCAGTATATATGGCACAACGAGTAGAACTCACTGCAACAGTGTCCGAAAACCAACTCGGTCAACGCTTAGATCAAGCTTTGGCCGAAATGTTCCCGGATTATTCACGTTCGCGTATAAAAGAATGGATCCTCGACCAGCGCGTGCTGGTTAACGGCAAAGTTTGTGATAAGCCGAAAGAAAAAGTATTAGGTGGCGAGCAGGTTGCCATCAACGCTGAGATTGAAGAAGAAGCGCGTTTTGAACCACAGGATATCCCGCTGGATATCGTCTATGAAGATGAAGACATTATCGTAATTAATAAACCGCGCGACCTGGTGGTACACCCCGGTGCGGGTAACCCGGATGGCACGGTATTGAATGCATTGCTTCATTATTATCCGCCCATTGCCGATGTACCGCGTGCGGGCATTGTCCATCGTCTGGATAAAGACACCACTGGCCTCATGGTTGTCGCAAAAACTGTTCCGGCCCAGACGCGCCTGGTGGAATCTCTGCAACGGCGTGAAATTACCCGTGAGTACGAAGCGGTGGCAATTGGCCATATGACAGCAGGTGGCACGGTGGACGAGCCAATCAGTCGCCATCCGACAAAACGTACCCATATGGCGGTGCATCCGATGGGCAAACCGGCGGTCACTCACTATCGCATTATGGAACACTTCCGTGTGCACACGCGTCTGCGGCTGCGTCTGGAAACTGGACGTACGCACCAGATCCGCGTGCATATGGCGCATATCACCCATCCGCTGGTGGGCGATCCGGTTTATGGTGGTCGTCCGCGTCCGCCGAAGGGTGCTTCGGAAGCGTTTATCTCCACGCTGCGTAAGTTTGACCGTCAGGCGCTTCATGCAACCATGCTGCGTCTTTATCACCCAATCTCCGGCATCGAAATGGAATGGCATGCGCCTATTCCACAAGATATGGTGGAGCTGATTGAGGTGATGCGTGCCGATTTCGAAGAGCATAAGGATGAAGTGGACTGGTTATGAGTAAGTTGATTGTCCCGCAGTGGCCGCTGCCAAAAGGCGTTGCGGCCTGTAGCTCTACCCGTATCGGCGGCGTAAGCTTACCGCCTTACGACTCGCTCAACCTGGGGGCCCATTGTGGTGATAACCCGGAGCACGTTGAGGAGAATCGCAAGCGGCTTTTTGCTGCGGGCAATTTGCCTTCAAAACCGGTCTGGCTTGAGCAGGTACACGGCAAAGATGTGCTTAAGCTTACTGGCGAACCTTATGCTTCAAAACGAGCGGATGCCTCTTATAGCAACACACCCGGCACGGTTTGTGCCGTGATGACAGCCGATTGCCTGCCCGTGCTGTTTTGCAATCGGGCGGGAACGGAAGTCGCTGCTGCCCATGCAGGCTGGCGCGGATTGTGCGCTGGCGTTCTGGAAGAGACGGTTTCCTGTTTTGCCGATAAGCCCGAAAACATTCTTGCCTGGTTAGGTCCGGCAATCGGTCCACGCGCGTTTGAAGTTGGGCCGGAGGTTCGTGAGGCGTTTATGGCAGTAGACGCCAAAGCGAGTACAGCTTTCATTCAGCATGGTGATAAGTATCTGGCGGATATTTATCAGCTTGCCCGGCAGCGTCTGGCGAACGTCGGTGTCGAACAAATTTTCGGCAGTGACCGCTGTACATACACGGAAAATGAGACATTCTTCTCTTATCGTCGCGACAAGACCACGGGTCGTATGGCAAGTTTCATTTGGCTGATATAACCTAAAGAATCAAGACGATCCGGTACGCGTGATTTTCTTTTCACATTAATCTGGTCAATAACCTTGAATAATTGAGGGATGACCTCATTTAATCTCCAGTAGCAACTTTGATCCGTTATGGGAGGAGTTATGCGTCTGGATCGTCTTACTAATAAATTCCAGCTTGCTCTTGCCGATGCCCAATCACTTGCACTCGGGCACGACAACCAATTCATCGAACCACTTCATTTAATGAGCGCCCTGCTGAATCAGGAAGGGGGTTCGGTTAGTCCTTTATTAACATCTGCCGGCATCAATGCTGGCCAGTTGCGCACAGATATCAATCAGGCATTAAACCGTTTACCACAGGTTGAAGGTACAGGTGGCGATGTCCAGCCATCACAGGATCTGGTGCGCGTTCTTAATCTTTGCGACAAGCTGGCGCAAAAACGTGGTGATAACTTTATCTCGTCAGAACTATTCGTTCTGGCGGCACTTGAGTCTCGCGGCACGCTGGCCGACATCCTGAAAGCAGCAGGGGCGACCACCGCCAACATTACTCAAGCGATTGAACAAATGCGCGGAGGTGAAAGCGTGAACGATCAAGGAGCTGAAGACCAACGTCAGGCTTTGAAAAAATACACCATCGACCTTACCGAACGTGCCGAACAGGGCAAACTCGATCCGGTGATTGGTCGTGATGAAGAAATTCGCCGTACCATTCAGGTACTGCAACGTCGTACTAAAAATAACCCGGTGCTGATTGGTGAACCCGGTGTTGGTAAAACTGCCATCGTTGAAGGTCTGGCGCAGCGTATTATCAATGGAGAAGTGCCGGAAGGGCTGAAAGGCCGCCGCGTGCTGGCGCTGGATATGGGCGCGCTGGTGGCCGGGGCGAAATATCGCGGTGAGTTTGAAGAACGTTTAAAAGGCGTACTTAACGATCTCGCCAAACAGGAAGGCAACGTCATCCTGTTTATCGACGAATTACATACCATGGTCGGTGCAGGTAAAGCCGATGGCGCAATGGACGCCGGGAACATGCTGAAACCGGCGCTGGCGCGTGGTGAGCTGCACTGCGTGGGTGCCACGACGCTGGACGAATATCGCCAGTACATCGAAAAAGATGCTGCGCTGGAACGTCGCTTCCAGAAAGTGTTTGTTGCCGAGCCAACGGTGGAAGACACCATTGCTATTCTGCGTGGTCTGAAAGAACGTTATGAACTGCACCATCATGTGCAAATTACTGACCCGGCAATTGTTGCTGCGGCGACGTTGTCCCATCGGTACATTGCTGACCGTCAGTTGCCGGATAAAGCTATCGACCTGATCGATGAAGCGGCATCCAGCATTCGTATGCAGATTGACTCAAAACCGGAAGAACTCGACCGACTCGATCGTCGTATTATTCAGCTCAAACTGGAACAACAGGCGTTAATGAAAGAGTCTGATGAAGCCAGTAAAAAACGCCTGGATATGCTCAACGAAGAACTGAGCGACAAAGAACGTCAGTACTCCGAGTTAGAAGAAGAATGGAAAGCAGAGAAAGCGTCGCTCTCTGGCACGCAGACCATTAAAGCGGAACTGGAGCAGGCCAAAATCGCCATTGAACAGGCTCGCCGTGTGGGTGACCTGGCGCGGATGTCTGAATTGCAATACGGCAAAATTCCGGAACTGGAAAAACAACTGGAAGCCGCAACGCAGCTCGAAGGTAAAACCATGCGTCTGCTGCGTAATAAAGTGACAGATGCCGAAATTGCTGAAGTGCTGGCGCGTTGGACGGGGATTCCTGTTTCTCGCATGATGGAAAGTGAACGCGAAAAACTGCTGCGTATGGAGCAAGAACTGCACCATCGTGTCATTGGCCAGAACGAAGCGGTTGATGCGGTATCTAACGCTATTCGTCGTAGCCGTGCAGGGCTTGCTGACCCGAATCGCCCAATTGGTTCATTCCTGTTCCTCGGCCCGACTGGTGTGGGGAAAACTGAACTTTGTAAGGCGCTGGCGAACTTTATGTTTGATAGCGACGAGGCGATGGTCCGTATTGATATGTCCGAGTTTATGGAGAAACACTCGGTGTCTCGTCTGGTTGGTGCACCTCCGGGATATGTCGGTTATGAAGAAGGTGGCTACCTGACCGAAGCGGTGCGTCGTCGTCCTTATTCCGTCATCCTGCTGGATGAAGTGGAAAAAGCCCATCCGGATGTTTTCAACATTCTGTTGCAGGTATTGGATGATGGACGTTTGACTGACGGGCAGGGGAGAACGGTCGACTTCCGTAATACGGTGGTCATTATGACCTCTAACCTCGGTTCTGATCTTATTCAGGAACGTTTTGGTGAACTGGATTATGCGCACATGAAAGAGCTGGTGCTCGGCGTGGTTAGCCATAACTTCCGTCCAGAATTCATTAACCGTATCGATGAAGTGGTTGTCTTCCATCCACTGGGTGAACAACACATAGCATCAATTGCGCAGATTCAGCTGAAACGTCTGTACAAACGTCTGGAAGAGCGTGGTTATGAAATCCACATTTCTGACGAGGCGCTGAAACTGTTGAGCGAGAATGGTTACGACCCAGTCTATGGCGCACGTCCTCTGAAACGTGCAATCCAGCAGCAGATCGAAAACCCACTGGCACAGCAAATACTGTCTGGTGAATTGGTTCCAGGTAAAGTCATTCGCCTGGAAGTTAATGAAGATCGTATTGTCGCAGTCCAGTAAATAAGAAAAACGAGTCCTTCGGGGCTCGTTTTTTGCCTCTTTTCCAACCGAAAAGGGCCGTTTTTAAGGTGTTTTGCTTAAGAATTGAACGAACGATAAATTTTTTATATTTTTCGCTTGTCACTTCAGAATAACTCCCTATAATGCGCCACCACTGACACGGAACAACGGCAAACAAGCCGCCGGGTCAGCGAGGTTCTACTGAGGATTTCGGCAGAGAAAAGCGAAATAAGCGCTTGACTCTGAAAGGGGAAAGCGTAATATACGCCACCTCGCGACAGTGAGCTGAAAGCCACGTCGCAACTGCTCTTTAACAATTTATCAGACAATCTGTGTGGGCACTCGAAGATACGGATTC